>JAQXZM010000001.1 GCA_029227215.1 Bifidobacteriaceae bacterium
GACGCCTCCGACTACCTGGGCCGTCTCGGCCTCGTGCGCCTCTACAACGGCACGCTCGAGAAGGGCAAGCAGTACGGGCTGTCCCGCGTGGACGGCTCCATCGAGAACTTCAAGCTCACCGAGATCCTGCGCACCGAGGGCCTCGACCGCGTGCCCGCCGAGAGCGCGGGCCCGGGCGACATCGTGGCAATCGCCGGCGTGAGCGACATCATGATCGGCGAGACGATCGTGGACCCCAACGACCCCAAGCCGCTGCCGCTCATCCACGTGGACCCGCCGGCGATCTCCATGACCTTCGGCACCAATGATTCGCCGCTCGCCGGCACCGAGGGCAAGGACCACAAGCTCACCGCCCGCATGCTCAAGGACCGCCTGGACCGCGAGCTCATCGGCAACGTGTCCATCGAAGTGCTGCCCACCGACCGTCCGGATGCCTGGGAGGTGCGCGGCCGTGGCGAACTCGCGCTCGCCGTGCTCGCCGAGGAGATGCGCCGCGAAGGCTACGAGCTCACCGTCGGCCGCCCGCAGGTCGTCACCAAGATGGTGGACGGCAAGGTGTACGAGCCTATGGAGAGCACCACGATCGACTGCCCCGAGGAGTATATGGGCGACATCACGCAGCTCATGGCGGCGCGCAAGGGCCGCATGGACTCGATGACCAACCACGGCTCCGGCTGGGTGCGCATGGAGTTCACCGTGCCGTCCCGCGGCCTCATCGGCTTCCGTGCGCAGCTGCTGTCGAAGACGCGCGGCACTGGCATCGCCGCCTCCATCTCCGCCGGCTACGCCCCGTGGGCGGGCGACATCGTGGTGCGCCAGAACGGCTCCATGGTGTGCGACCGCCAGGGCAAGGCGAGCCCCTACGCCATGCAGCGCCTCCAGGCACGTGGCGACTTCTTCGTGCAGCCGCAGTCCCCGGTGTACGAGGGCCAGGTGGTGGGCGTCGCCAACAAGCCCGGCGACATGGACGTGAACATCACGCTCGAGAAGCACATGACCAACATGCGTTCCTCCACCGCCGACGTGCTCGAGACCCTCACCCCGCCGATCCAGATGAGCCTCGAGGAGTCCCTTGACTTTGCGAACGACGACGAGTGCGTGGAGGTCACACCGGAATCGGTGCGCGTGCGCAAGATCATCCTCGACCGCGAGGCCTGGTACAAGTGGAACGCCAAGCAGCGCCGCGCCAACAAGGCCGCCGCTGACAAGGCCGCCAACAACTGAGGCTGATGGTCGATTGGATGGTTGGCCGGTTGGTCGGCTGATGGTCGATCGGATGGTTGACTGATTGGCTGGAAGGTCGGAAGGTCGGCCGGTTGACTGAGCCCGTCTCAAGAGTCGCCGATGGCGGCAGTTACACCCCGATTTTTCGGGCGCGTAGCTGCCGCCATCGGCGATTTGTTATAGCGGCGCCGAAGACGGACGTTTGACCGCCGAAAAATGGGTTTGTAACGTCCGGAATCGGCGCCGGATTCATGACGCGCCGGTTGCGGACGTTAGGAGGCTGGAAAACGGGGCATTAACTGCCGTAATCGGCAATTCCTGAATTGCTCGCCGAAGATGGACGTTAGCGAGAGGGTGAGTGTTGCGTATGCCTCGGCCTGAGTTCACGCATATCGAGAGGATGCCGCGAACCTCTGCACCGACGGTGACACGCATAGCGGTGCATGGGGTTACGAATGTCGCAAAGTGCCGTTGGGCCTGGAAACGGCATGAAATGTGTCGGGAATGTCTGCACCGGCAGGTCGGCCAGTGACCGTGCAGTGGTTCGCGAACATGGTTGCGGGAAGGTTGACCTGATTCCTGTTACGAGACCGTTGCATGTCTGCACGAGCGTTGGGGACGGTGACGATGCAGAGGTTCGCGAAATGATTGCGATTGCCCGTCTGCCGAGCTTGGGACTGGGTTCAGCATTTCCGGAATTTGCGAGCAGAATAATGGACACAACCCCAAGTTGGGCGATTGTTCTCTTGATCAGCTTGGGGTTGTGTACAGTATCTGGGCTAATGGAAACGCGGAATGATGGCCGAAACCGTAAGTTGTGCAGTGATGTGGGGCGGGTGGGGCCGCTCAGGTCGCGCGGATTGTGCTGTTTCCGCTGCGTTGTAATGGCGCGGTGATAGTGGCGGTGATAATGTGTGTTATGCGTCAGCGTGCCGGCGGTGGAGCCGGCGCACCACACAAAGGGCAGGAGAGACGAATGGACGACCCGCAGCAATTTGGCGGTTTTGGCAGTGGCACTTCCGGAAACAATAGTTTTGGTACCAATGGCTTCGGCACTGGGAACAATGGAACGGGAAACAGCCTAGGCAGTGATTTTGGCACCGGGAACGGCCCTACGATTGGCAGTAGCTTCGGTACAAGCAGCGGTTCGAATACAGGAAGCAGCTTCGGCACAGGGACTGGCCCGACGATCAGTAGTAGCTTCGATGCCAGTAGCCGTTCCCATGCAAGCAGCTTCACTAGTGGCACTCCTACTGGCGACTTTGGCACTGCTGGCGGCCCCACGATCGGCAGCAGTTTCGGCCCTACCGGCAGCTATTCGAACTCCCTTGACGATGCCCGGGCGCAGGCCGCCGCACAGCGTGCTGTCATCAACCCGGCGTGGAATCCGGACCTCAACCCGCAGATGAATCCTCTCATCAATCCGCAGGCCGATCCCCTGATCAACCCACAGATGAACCCTCTCGTGAACCCTGCGGTCGATCCTCTTGTGAACCCTGCAGGGGATCCTCCGTTCATGCCAGGCGGTACCACAGGTTCCTACGGCTCCACGAATCCGTACAGCGCCACGAGCGGCTCGGATCCCGCCCAAGGCTACCAACCGACGTCCCCGTACTCTCAAGCAAACCCCGGCATCGGAGCCGCCACTCCCAGCGTCACCAGCACCGGCACCGCACCCTACACTTCCGCTGCCGCATGGACCGACCCGCAGGCCGCTGCGCAGAATCCCGCCTCCTATGGCACGCAGACGTACTCGCCGATGTACTCCGCGTATTCCCAGCAGCAGCCCGCCCAAGGCGCCGTTCCGTCAAGCCCGTATGTGCAGTTCCGCGCGCCCGACACGAGCCCCGCCACCGACCCGCAGCATGGCGGCAACTCAGACCACGGCAACCCCCAGCCGGGCACCCAGAAGAAGCTCATCAAGAGATTGCTCATCATCATCGTCGCCATGGTTGCCGTCGTCGCCGTGGTGATCGGCGTCAACGCCATCGTGGCGAAGGCCGACACGCCCCAGAAAGAGGCCGAGGCCTACATGAACACCTTGAAGGACGGCCGCTTCGCCGACGCCCGCGCGATGGAGACCGGCGACAACGCCTCCCTCACCGACGACGAAGCGGTGCTGCTCACCAACGACGCGATCACCGACGCGTCCCAGCGCATCACGAGCTACCGGCTCACCCCGGCGGGCACGGGCGACACCCGCACGCGCAAGAGCTATGACGCGGAGTTCACACTCGGCGGTTCGTCCTACACCGGCACGATCTCGTTCATCAAATCCGATGGCAAGTGGCAGCTCAAGGACTCCCTGCTCTACAGCCTCAAGGTGACCGGCATCGACGAGGTCGGCTCCGTGAACATCAATGGCAAGCAGGTGAGCGACAGCAATGCGCTGAAGTCTTCGAGCTCCAGCGACTCCAGCAGCTCCGGACTTCTCGGTGGACTGTATGGTTCCGGTTCGCAAAGCGGCTCTGACGACGATGACCTCTCGTGGTGGTGGGATACGGATACAGGCACGATCGAGATTGCCGCCTATCCCGGCGTCTACGCCGGTTCCACACCGTCCGGCAATGATAAGTACATCTCCGTCACGTCGGATGGCCCCGCCACCGTTACATCGAAGGTCGCCCCGACCCTCACGTTCACGGTCAATTTCAGTGACCAGTTGTTCACCGAGCTTGGCCAGCAGGTGCGTGCGAAGTTCGATGCCTGCGCTGCGCAGATCAACGCAGGGAACACGGAAGCCACGGAATGCGCGAATCTGCCTTTGCCTAACCCGAGCGGCCTGACCATTGCATCGACCGATGATCCCACTATCTCGAAGGATGACATCATCGAAGGCAGCGATTATTTCTTGAAGCGGCTGCAGCAATACTATGGCAGCGACATGCCGCAGATTCCTGACGGCGCCACATGGGGCGAGTTTAGCGCCGAACAGCCGTATTCCTATGAGTATGACAGCGCGCAAGGCACCTCCACGGCATACTTCACTGCGTTGTATATCATTGACAACGGCACCCTCACTGTCACGAACATGGAGTGAATACCGGCCAGCCGTCGCTGTTGCGCGGTGGAACCTCAGGTGTGTGTTCGTGCACATTCACATGCACCCCATGCCCCGCGCCGGTCAAGGCGTGGGGCATACTGATATCTATGACCAATGCCGATGACCATGCCGATGAATTGCAGCGCCAGGGACCGCGCATCTTCCGCGGCGAGCAGGGGAGCACCGATCCCGCGCGGCTTCCCTGGAGCTACCGTCACGGCACGGCGCTCGCCATCACCGTCACCATCGTGAGCGCGGTGGTCGCCGCGGTGATCGGCACGATGGCGCACCGCGCGGGTCTGCGGCACGACGTGCCTTACGGCCTCGTGCTCGCGCTCGCCATCATGGGCATCTCGGCGTGGAGCGCCCGTGCGCGCACCGGCATCTGGGGTCTCATGATGCATTTCTTCGCTTCGCTTGCGGTGCTCATCGAGCTGACGAGCTTCAACGGCGGCCGCACCTACCTCATGGTGGGCGGCACGTCGCTGTTCCCCACATGGATCGGGCAGAACATCTCGTACCTGTGGCTGTATGGCGCGGTGTTTGTGCAGATCGTGATCGCTCTGCTGCCGCGCAAGCTGTTCGTCATCGCGCCTCGTGAGGATTCGGTGGGCGCGGGTGATGACGAAGCGGATGACGATGATGCGGATAATGGCTTCGATTCCGCTGCCGATGCAGGTTCCGATGCAGATGCCGATGATCAGGCGGATGTTCAGACGGCTGCCGATCATGATGCCGAAACGCTTGATGCGGATGCCGCCGAACCCACAACGGGGGAGGGCAACCGAGCATGAATGAACCCATGGACCAGTCGCAGGCAGCCATGTGCTCGCAGGAAGCCCGTTCCCAGCATCCCGACGCACGGCACTCCGACGTACAGCCTTCCCACACGCTGTATTATCTGGGTCCGCGCGGCACCTTCACCCATCAGGCGGCGATGGCGGCGCTGCCCAGGCTGTCCGCCATATGCGACGGCGCGGCGTTCGACGCCGAGCCTGCCGACACCGCCGCCCAGATCTTCGACCACGTGGAACGGCGCGACGGCTGGGGCATTGTGGCATGGGAAAACAACGTGGAAGGCTACG
>JAQXZM010000002.1 GCA_029227215.1 Bifidobacteriaceae bacterium
CAGAACGTCGAGTTCGTACGCCTCGAAAGCATTGATGAAAACGGCCGTGGCTATGCATACATGCGCGTGAACGAGCGCGGCGTGGGCGAGACGATGTCGTGCGGCACGGGATTGTGCGCCACAGCCGTCGTGCTGTATTCCAAGACCGGCGTCGATGAATGGCTCATCCGCATCCGCGGCGGCGTGGTGCAGGTGAAGGTCACGCCGGGCAGCGTCGAGCTCACCGGTGACGCAAGGATCATTGGGAAAGTCGACTTCCTCGATGATGCGGATGCTCCGTCCGTGACCTTCCGCTGAGAGGCCGGTCGGCATCAACCCGATCGACGGGACTGGGCCGACATGTTGTTGGTGAATCCGTGTTGTTGGTGAATCGCTGACGGGTTGATGGCGTGTTGACAGCGCGTGACTTGGCTGGCAGCTGACCGATCGCAGATGGTCCTGACGGGGATGGCAGCAGGAAGCCGTCGGTGAAAAGCAACGGCGTCGAGGCAACGGTGTCGAAGGCAATGAATGGGCTCGGAAGCATGACGAATCATGCTTCCGAGCCCATTCGTAGTATTGATGCGCTGTTAATCGCGGCGTGCCTGAGTTATTGGTGCTATCCACGGGCGCCAACAGATAGCGTCATGCGAAGATCGCCGAACCGTCCACGACGAGGATCAGCGCGATGATGGCGATGACCCACACCACGTCCACAAGCAGATCCGCACCAAGACGGTAATACGTTGCGAGCTTCCTTGGATGCGCTGGGAGCCCCTGTACCGTGACTGTCGCATGAGACAGCGCCATGAACTGGATTGTCGTGGAAAACATCAGCAGGATGCACCACGGGCACAACGCATTGATGACGAACAAGGATTGCGACAGAAGCCAGTAGGCATACAGCAAGGCGGCCAGATTGCCCAGCCAGGCGCACAGGGCGAACCACCGGGGGAACACCACGCGCGACAGTCCAAGCACCGCGATGGTGATGAACACGGATTCCGCTGCGATGCCGAAGTATGCGTTGGGGAAGCTCAGGTTGCCCAGCTTGATGATTTCCGCTTGCCAGGATTGCGCCACAGTGGAGCACGAGACCTTCGCGTTGATGTCGCAGTCGAGCATTGCATCGGGGTGCCGTGCCGAGTACAAGGCATCGGCGGAAAGGATGAACGATGCGACGATGGCGGCGAAGCTGGCGATCAGATACACCAGATACAGCCACGTGGAGCGATGCCTCCAGCCGGTCGGCATGGGGTGTTGGTCGACGCTGTCCAGTTCTTCGTCGTCGAGGGATTCGGAATCGGCGATATCCGTATCTGGGTCCGTTTGAGACAACGCTTCCGGGATGGATGCGCCGCGTGCAGATTTCGTTGTGGTCTTTGATCGAGCCATGACAAACCTCACTGTCTGAGAGCGCCGACGTGGAACCGCATTGTAGTGCCACTGCTTGAGTCGGTGTCTTTGCTATATATCACAGAGTACCCACACGAGACTACCCGCCGGGGCGCAATGGCATCAGAGCACAACAACATTCGCTATGCCGTCTGCACGGTATGAGCAATGAATGCACGGCATACGCATTGAAAGACATACGTAATGAAATCAACGGAATACAGCATGGCTCGGCTGTTCCCACTTCAAGGAGCGATGTCAATGTTCCGCAGATGCGTCATGCTCAACGTGTGATATCCGAGAGGGGTCTTGCGCGGCTTCCTCATTGCCCAACGATGTAATGCATCGACCCTGCGATGCATCCATGCCGTCGTAACGTTCCGTGCCGCCATGACGCTACGATGTTGGGCATGATGATGAACGATGGTGCGGGACGCGGGGAACGTTGCACGAGCACAGAGGCTGTGCTCTCAGGGCGGCAGGACGCTAGCGCAATGAGAGGACAGGCGGATTTCGCACAGTCTGCCGCGGGCTCGACTTCTTCGAATCCGGCTACCGTGCGTTCGGGCGCTTCCTTGTCGTCCGCTTTGTCACCATCCCAATCGCATGCCGAATCCCAGCAGCAATCCCAGTGGCCGGATGCATCGCCTTCCGGATCTGGGCAAACACTTGCGCATTCCGGAGCATCGGATGACATTTCCAGTGTTCCCGATGCGCTGCTCGTTTCGCCTCGCGAAGGATGGGACCTGCACTGCCACACCCGGTTCTCGGATGGCACCAAGACCCCCGAGGAATTCATCCGCGACGCCGTGGACCTTGGCCTGCATGGAGTGGCGATCACCGACCACGACACCTGGAACGGATGGGAGCGTGCCACGGTGGCCGCCCGCAAGGCTGGCATGCCATTGATTCGCGGCACGGAGATCACCGCGCACGTCGACCACACGAGTGTGCATATGCTCGCCTACCTATATGACCCCGAGAATGCGGAGATCACCCGGATGTTCGCGGAAACCCGGGCTGCACGACTGGCACGAGTGCAGGAGATGGTCAGAAGAATATCGCGGGACTATCCGCAGGTCACGTGGGAATCCGTCAGTGCACAAGTGCGAGAGGGCAGCCAGACGACTGTGGGGCGTCCCCACATTGCCGATGCGCTGGTGGCCGCGGGAATCTGCTCATCGCGCTCGCAGGCATTCGCCACCATCATCAAGTCGACGAGCAAGTATTACATTCCCGTTCCGTCGCCCACCCCGCTGCAAGTCACCAACGCGGTCAAGCATGCCGGCGGGGCAGTGGTGGTGGCCCACGCAGGGGACCGGGCTAGGAACAGGCACTTGCTGTCGGACGATCGCATCGTCGAACTCATCGAAGCGGGTCTCGATGGCATCGAGGTGTGGCATCGCGGCAACGAGCCAGACCAGCGACAGCGCCTCGCAGGATTCGCACGCCGATATGGACTGCTCATGACAGGCGGCTCGGACTGGCATGGCGCGGGCAAGCCAAACCTATTGGGCGAGAACCTGACACCGGACGAAACGGTTCAGAAGCTGTGCGAAGGCCGCTTCCTGCCAGTCGTGGGCGCTTAGGCGATGGTGCTGAGAGCGCCGTTGCTTTTTCTGGCACGCTGGCCCTCGGCGATGTTGTTTCCAACGCGAATTTTTACCCTCAGAGCGAATCGGCGTCGAATGTTGGCACTCTCGTGCATCGAGTGCTAATGTCGCAGTTAGCACTCGATAAAGGAGAGTGCCAACGAGAGCTGACGCTCGTCGGTACTCCCTGCGCGAGTGGGCAAACGAACAACAGCCATCCTTTTGTGGAGGAAAAATATGGCAAAGATCATTTCTTATGACGATGAAGCTCGCCAGGGTATGCTTGCCGGTCTTGACAAGCTCGCCGACACCGTGAAGGTCACGCTTGGTCCGAAGGGCCGCAACGTCGTGCTCGACAAGACGTATGGCGCTCCGACGATCACCAATGATGGCGTGTCCATCGCCAAGGAGATCGACCTTGAGGATCCGTTCGAGCGCATCGGCGCCGAGCTGGTCAAGGAAGTCGCCAAGAAGACCGATGACGTCGCAGGCGATGGCACCACGACCGCTACCGTGCTGGCACAGGCACTGGTCCATGAAGGCCTGAAGAACGTCGCCTCCGGCGCGAACCCGATCGCCCTGCGTCGCGGCATCGAGAAGGCCACCGAGGCCATCTCCGATGAGCTCAACGCCGAGTCCCGTACCGTCGAGACCAAGGATCAGATTGCTGCAACGGCAACGATTTCCGCTGCCGATCCTGAGATTGGCGAGAAGATCGCCGAGGCCATCGAGAAGGTCGGCCAGGATGGCGTCATCACCGTCGAGGACAACAACAAGTTCGGTCTGGACCTCGAGTTCACCGAGGGCATGCGCTTCGACAAGGGCTACATCTCCCCGTACTTCGTCACCAACGCAGAGGATCAGACCGCGGTTCTCGAGAACCCGTACATCCTCCTGACTTCTGGCAAGGTTTCCAGCCAGCAGGACATCGTGCACATCGCCGAGCTCGTCATGAAGACCGGCAAGCCGCTGCTCATCGTGGCTGAGGACGTCGACGGCGAGGCTCTGCCGACCCTGGTGCTCAACAAGATCCGCGGCACGTTCAATGCCGTCGCCGTCAAGGCTCCGGGCTTCGGCGATCGCCGCAAGGCCATGCTGCAGGATATGGCAATCCTCACCGGCGGCCAGGTCGTCTCCGATGAGCTGGGTCTCAAGCTTGACTCCATTGACGAGAGCGTGCTCGGCCGCGCCGCCAAGGTCATCGTCTCCAAGGACGAGACCACCATCGTCTCCGGCGCCGGCTCCAAGGAAGACGTCGAGGCTCGCGTCTCCCAGATCCGCGCTGAGATGGCGAACACCGATTCCGATTACGACCGCGAGAAGCTCCAGGAGCGTCTCGCCAAGCTCGCCGGTGGCGTTGCCGTCATCAAGGTGGGCGCCGCTACCGAGGTCGAGGCCAAGGAACGCAAGCACCGCATCGAGGATGCCGTGCGCAATGCCAAGGCGGCTGTCGAGGAAGGCCTGCTGCCCGGTGGTGGCGTGGCCCTCATCCAGGCTGCTGCGGCTGCCGAGAAGAAGACCAAGCTCGAAGGCGACGAGGCGACTGGTGCCAGCATCGTGCTGCGCGCTGTCGAGGCTCCGATCAAGCAGATCGCTGAGAACTCCGGACTGTCCGGCGATGTCGTGATTGACAAGGTTCGCAGCCTGCCTGCGGGCTTTGGCCTGAACGCCCAGACCGGCGAGTACGAGGATCTGTTCAAGGCTGGCGTCACCGACCCGGTCAAGGTCACTCGTTCCGCTCTGCAGAACGCCGCCTCCATCGCTGGCCTGTTCCTGACCACCGAAGCTGTGGTTGCCAACAAGCCGGAACCGCCGGCACAGCAGGGCGCTCAGAACCAGGACATGGGCTACTGAGCGACTCCGCGTCGCATCAACGGTGCCACGCATGACGCCATGATGCACTGACGTTTCTGAATCCCAGCGCATGGGATTCCGCTCATCGTCTCGTTTGTGATTTTCCCTAGTGTGATTTTCCCAAGTGAGACGTGGAGCGGATTTCATGCGCTGGGATTTTTCTATGCGCTTCTTCATGCCCGGTGCTGAGCTGTACCAAGCCAGGAGCCGCGTCGGGCGTGGAACCACATGGGGCAGGGCAGCGCTTGGATCTGCTTTCTGCAGTGTCGGCATCTTGATGCGGGGCGGCGTGGGGCAGGGAAACGCTTGGAGGGAAGCCACACTTGGCGCGGAGTCGCTCCGGGTACTAATGAGAAACTCGAAATAGTGATGGTGGCGTTTAAACGCGGCGGGACGCAGCTTGAAGGTTCTCGTGGAGGCATCCATTGCGCGGGCGCTCAAGCCCAGGGAGTGACACAACCGCCACCGATGGCAGCGGCATCGATGCGATTGCGCGGACGCTCAAGCCCGAGGATACACAACACTCACGTTCTGTCCGGTGAGGTGGGAGCCGGATCAATCAGCGGCATATCCATCGATGTGGGGAGGGCTGCCGTCGAGCAGCGGTGTTCTGTTCTGATTCGACCAGAACAAATCGATCTTGTTCTGGTCAGAACGGATATGACGACGGTGCTCTCAAGCGTCAGAGGTGAAAGTACAAACGGCCCGAGCGCGGGGCATGGGAAGACCCTCCTGCCGGAAAGGAACCGTGGGTGATTCCGGCAGGAGGTGTGCACAAGCACCTGGTGATGCTCGTGCTGGGGGCAAGTCCCGGATCGAGAGGAAAAATTGCCGTCCACGGAAAGATCCGGGACTGGTTGTGTGTGCAATTGATGATGTGCAGTTATGAGGGTGCCGATTCGACCCCTGCCTAGGATGGGATCTCGTCGGCGGATTGCGATGCAGATTTATCAGTTCTGCTTCTGTAGGTGCTTTTACCAAGGCATTCCCCGGATTTCCGTCATGGGCGGGCCTTCAAGCAAGGTGTCTGCGCGCAGGCGCGGAGACATTACGAGACGAACAGGCGGGAGGCCTGCGCTTCGGCGTCCGAGTAGACGGTGGACGCGCGGCTCAGGGCATTCTGGATGCTTTCAAGGGACTCTTCCATCTGCTGCTGAGCCGAACGCCACTGGGTCATGAGGTTGCCGAACTGGTTGGCTGCCCCACCTCGCCAGACGCTTTGCAACTGGGTGAGGTTGGAATACATTCCATTGACGGACGAGCGGATCTGTGCAACGGACTGCTGCACGGCTGCGCTCGATGTCTGGATCTGTTCCGAGTCGACTTGATACTGTGGCATGTTTGTCACCTCCTTTCGGTGCTGAGTAGGGGAGGCGCGAGGCCTCGCGGTGAGCTGTGTTCTATTCATCCAGATGTGCGCTCCGCTCCGTGCACTGAGCGGAATGTCATGACACTTGAGAAGATACGCCATCTGAGCGTCGGACCGATGCCTTTTTGACCAATGTGGACTGTGGTGATTTCCAACCGGTTCGCGTTTTGCCGATTCCGTTGCAATCGCTGGGGTCGTCAACCGGTGTCAGGGGTGTGTGGCTCGTTCACCCCAGGTGGTGGTTTCAGCGAACGTTCGGAATCGGTGGGCTTGGAACCAACGGAGCGGGAGAAACTGGATGGCCAGCGGGATGAGAGCTGGTGCTGGAAGACTGGCGACGAGCAGGGTTGGAATTGCAGATGGGAACCGGAGAGGGGAGGGAAATCGGAACTGCATGCGGAGGTCAGAAGAGGAAGGGAGATGGTCGGGGCTGCAGATGGGGGCCAAGTCGGGATCATGGTCGGGAGATTGAGCGGGATGAGATCGGGATTTCAGACAGGAATCGTTGTTTGACGTGGAAATCGTCGGGCACGGAAATGGGAGCTGAAATCAGTGCCTTGGTTTCAGTGCCCTGGTTCCAGTGCCCTGGTTCCAGTGCTCCAGTACCCAGTACCAGTACCAGAGCCGGGAGACGACGAATGACACGTCGCAACCGCTGATGCGCCCTGCTCACTGGTGTGTCAGGCTCCCGTTGGCGGGACGTTGACGGCACATCAATCCACTCAAAATTGTTCCGAATCAGAAAAATGGAGAAAGCTACAGAGCGTTTTCAGGAAAACGTCAGGCTTCAATGTCATGATTTCAACCATGGCAAAGAATATGGAAGCAACTATTGTCGTTGTCGATGACGAACCCTCCATCAGGGAACTGTTGTCGGCTTCATTGCATTTCTCTGGCTTCGAGGTCAAGACCGCTGCCTCTGGCAGCGAGGCGCTCGAGGTCATCCGCGACACAAACCCGGATCTCATCATCATGGACGTCATGCTGCCGGACATCGATGGATTCACCGTGACCCGTCGCATCCGTCAGGAGGGCATGGAGGCCCCGGTCCTCTTCCTCACCGCACGCGATGACACCCAGGACAAGATCATGGGCCTCACCGTCGGCGGCGATGACTACGTGACCAAGCCGTTCTCGCTGGAAGAGGTCATCGCGCGCATCCGCGCCATCCTGCGCCGCACCAAGGGCGAGGATGAGGAAGACCCCATCATTCGCGTCGCTGATCTCGAGATCAACGAAGACAGCCATGACGTGACACGAGCCGGTCAGGAGATCGATCTGAGCCCCACCGAGTACAAGCTCCTGCGTTACCTCATGGACAACGAGGGCAGGGTCGTAAGCAAGGCGCAGATCCTCGATCATGTGTGGCAATACGACTGGGGCGGGGACGCTGCAATCGTCGAGTCCTACATCTCGTACCTGCGCAAGAAGGTCGATGGCGTCGTGGTCGATGGCAAGAAGGTGCCGCCGCTGATCCAGACGAAGCGTGGCATCGGCTACATGATTCGCGCGCCTCGTACGTCTTCGACGAAGTAGGCGCCGACAAACACGAGCTATTCCAACCAATGCGGCTCGGACGTGCGGCTCAGCGTATCGCCGCTCCGGACCTGACGATGGCCTCTGCATGCCGATCGTGCGGTCCGGAGCGTGCTCCATTCGGAGCATACGCGCTCGATTGAGAGCATGAGCGGTTGGACGTTCGTGTGGTGAGGAGACTGCGAGCTGTGTGCGTTCGGCGCGGACAGCGCGCTCTCGGTACTGTCTGGGCTGGTACGGATGGAGCCTCGGGTTTCGTAGCTTAACCATGTCGTGAATCCATGCCGTATGCCTCGTGAACGCTTTGGCCACGCATTCGCTCCCGCGTCTTTCTCGCCCTGTCGATCGGTGCCGCCGACGTCCATGTGCATTGTCGGTTCGTGTTCACTATCACTGGTTCTCGCACCTCACTGTGCCGCCAGAAAGACACTGTGCCGCCAGAAAGACATTGTCGATGCTGGCATCGATGTGAGCGCGCGATGAGTGTGTTGGGTCATGCTGCGTTATGTCGCGGCAGTGGTAAGTCATGCCTGGCTTCGTGGCGAGGCGAAGGAATGCAGAATCACGAACATGGGTCATGAATTCGGTCATGAAGGAGGCCGCTGAAGATGTGGCATGCAACCGGTCGGTCGTATTCGGATGCGTCCTCTGCCTCGGATGGGGCGCACGGTGATGCTTCCGAGTATTCCCATGAGGGTGTTCAAGATGTTCACGGCGATGTCTATGCCAGTGGGCAAACCGACACCGTAAGCAGCTGCACCGAACATCCAACAGAGACGAACGAGTCGGGCGATCCCATTGCGAACGGTACTGCAGAATCCGATCGGTTTGCGTCGACACAAGCGCTTGATGAACCTCTCGCAGGCGCAGCCTCTGCGGATGCGTTGACTGCCTCTGCGTCCCCGTCTATACCGCAGCGTCCTTCGACATCGCAACATTCCTCGACATCGCAGCAGCATTCCCCTGTTCCCATGTCTTCTGTTCCTTCATCTTCTTCCGCGCCTCTGCCTTCCTCCTCCACCATGCCGATTCCCGCACCATCGGTGCCGGAAGGACGCAGAAAAAGCAGGCCCCGTCTTTTCTCTCGGCATCAAGTCGATCGCAAGACAGAGAAAGGTCCGAGCTCTCCGCGCTCGGTAGCGAAGGAAACACCGGTCAAGGGAAAGAGCTCCTTCAGAGGCATGAAGAGCATGTCGTTGTCTTTCCAGCTGGCTTCGATCGTGATTCTTGTCGTCGCCCTTGCCGAATGCATCCTGGGCGCCGCCGTGCGCCAGCTCGTGCAGCAGTACATCCTGGAGAAAACCGACACGCAGCTTTCGCAACAGGCCCAGCTCGTGTTCGACAACTACAAGCAACTCGTGAGCAATGGGCCGGGGCAGCATAACTATTCGCCGACGGATTACTTCCTGCAGATCAGGGACACCGACGGCAATGTGCTCTCGACCATGCAACCCATGCTGCGCAACGGGATCGTGAGCGAGCCTGATCTGGATACCGTTGACCAATCCTCGATCGAATACGGCACTCCGTTCACGGTCGCCGCATCCGTCACGGTGCCGTCAGGAGTCCAGACGACATCGAAGGAACTGACCAGCGCGGGGCGGAACTGGCGCGTCGAAGCCTTCCAAATCGTCGAGACCGGTGCACGGGGCTCGTCCGCGGGTCCTTCCGATTCCTCCGCCAGCTCGGATGGTTCGAATTCAGGCAGCTCCTCCACCGATTCTTCGGATGGCACCGTCATTGGCGTGGCATACATCGGCATGTCGTTGCGCGACATGTATGACACGACCAACATGGTCACCCAATACTTCCTTATCGCCGGCATCTGCACGCTGCTCGCTGCCGGCATCCTTGCCGCGATGTTCGTGCGCAACACGTTGATGCCGCTCAAGAAAATGGAGAAGACCGCCGCCAAGATAGCCGCCGGCGACCTTTCCGAACGCGTGCCTCAACTGCCTGCAAGCACGGAAGTGGGGTCGCTGGCGCTTTCGCTCAACAAGATGCTGGCGCAGATTGAGCGAAGTTTCAACGAGCAGGAGCAGACGACCGAGAAAATGAAGCAGTTCGTCTCCGACGCCTCTCATGAGTTGCGCACTCCGCTCGCCACAATCCACGGCTACGCTGAGCTGTACAAGATGCAGCGCAAGGCCGAGCCGGATGATCTGCCTTCGGCGCTCGAACACGCCGACGACGCAATCGACCACATCGAGACATCCAGCGAAAGGATGTCGGCTCTGGTCGAGGACCTTCTTGCCCTGGCCCGTTTCGACGAAGGCCGTGGCATCGACACCAGCCAGGCGGTGCAGCTCGACGAGCTGATCCGTGAATCGGCGGAGGATCTTCACGCCCTCGATCCCGAGCGCATGGTGCATTTGGGCGGCGTGTCCGTGGCGAAACAGAAAGCCGACGGCGCATCCGGCACAGCGTCCGACACTGCCAAGGGAACGGGCGAGACTCCGGACGACGCCGCAGATACGGACTCCCAGCAGCAAGCGGGGGAGTGGAGCTTCGTCGCCAACGACGACACCCTCGGTGCCGTGCAGATGAGCGGCGACCCCATGCGCCTGCATCAGGTGCTGACGAATATCATCGGCAACATCCACCGCTACACGCCCGCCGATTCCCCGGTGGAGTTCGGCGCCTGCATCGTGAAGTCCCCCTATTCCAAGGATCTGGCGCAACTGCCCAGCACCCAGGAATCGCTCCGCGGTTTCATCGAGTCGCTAGCCGTCACGCCGCAAGGTGCCGATGCTGTGGATGGTGGAACAGGTGTCGAATCCGCCGCCGCTGACGCCACCGTCTATAGCCTGCGAGGCATCGAGGTGACTGCAGGGGACGGCCATGACGTTCAGTCTCTCTTTGGGAAGGTGCCGGCAGGTGCCGCACGGCAAGCTGCCCGCCAGCAGCCCGACGGCAAACGCACTCGCAAGCAGCAGGCCGTTGCGTTGCCTGAACGCAATTATGTGCTTGCCGTCGTCAACGACCATGGTCCCGGCATGCGACCCGATCAGCGTGCACGCATCTTCGAACGCTTCTATACGGCGGATCCGTCGAGGGCGCGACTCAAGGGCGGTACTGGATTGGGCATGTCGATCGTGCAATCCGTCGTGCATGCGCATCATGGTCTCATCTGCGCCACGCAGACGCCTGGCGGTGGCTTGTCGTATTCCATCGTCATTCCCGTCGATGCAGTCGCGCCGCAAGAGGCGTTGAACGTGCCGAGTGTGTGATTGTCGGTTGTGCAAAACCATTAGCTGGGCGCAGCCTGTGCTTGACCGGTGGTCGTTGTGCGAATGGCATTCCCAAGGATCCGGTGCTTTTCGTCACAGGAGTTCGGGGAAGCTCATTGGTGTTCATTGGTGCTCACGGGGGGGCTCACGGGTGCTTCCTGCCAGTGGTGTTCGGCTGCAGCGGAAAAGTCGGCTCTTTTGACAACCGCGGGCGCGCCGGGGTTAGAATGGTTCGCTGATTGAATTGGAAGTGCAGCGGTGGGATGCCGCTGGAAGCCGGCGGGACAGGGACGTTGCAGACCATCGTGGTTTAGCCATCATGGTGCACGCGCTCTTGGCTCGCCGGCATGTGAGTTATGGAGGTGACTATGCCGAGCGGACGCGTACGGTGGTTTGATCAGAAAAAGGGTTATGGATTCATCCAGGCCGAGGATGGCAAGGACGTGTTCCTTCCCGCCTCGGCGCTGCCTAAGGGCGTGACCACTCTCCGTAAAGGAGCGCGGGTCGACTTCTCCGTGGCGGATGGGCGCCGCGGGCCCCAGGCGCTTTCGGTCACGGTGAACGAGCCTCTGCCGTCGATGGTGAAGGCGACACGTCCGGCTCCGGAAGACATGGCGGCCATCGTCGAAGACCTCATCAAGCTTCTCGACGTGGCGGGCAACGACCTGCGCAGGCGCCATTACCCTGGCCCGCGGGAGTCGCACAAGCTTGCCGTGATGTTGCGCGCTGTCGCCGATGACTTCGACGTCCAGGAATGACCGGCACCTAGGAACACCAAACGTTCGAGAAGTGAGTGGCGTGAGATGACTGGCGCAGTGATGCGGAACGCAATGCGGAAACCGAGACGAGACTTGCCGAAGCCGGAACCGGCATCGAGACAATCAAGCGGAGGGCATTGTCCGCATTCGCGCGGTGGCATGGCGCGCGCCAAACGCGATATCGCGATCCTGCATGAACGGCGGTCTGAAAGGGCCGCCGTTCGCATAATTCGAGGACATACTCTAAGGTTTGAACTATGACTGATGCGAACGAGACCCTTGATGCCGATTCTCCCGATGCCGTGGCTTCGGCAGGGGCTCCCGAGATAAACGCTTCCCCTGAACTCAATGATTCTCCCAATAAGGATGATGCTGCCCAGACCGGCGATGACGATGCCGTCGACCATGACGCCGACGCCGCCACGGCTCAGAGCGCGCCTTCCGAATCGGAATCCAAGACCGAGGATTCGGAAACGGTGAATTCCGAAGCGGCGGATTTTGAAGCAGGGAATCCTGAAGCAGGGAATCCTGAGACACAAGACTGTGGAAGCGCTGACCCTGAGTCTCCCGAGAGCGTTGGCAATGACCTCGACGCAGTTGATGATGCTGACGCAGCTGATGGACCTGACGCCACTGATGGCACTGAGAACGCTGCCGGTGTCGAAGACGCTGTAGCTGAAGGAACTGCCGTCGAAGCTGCTGACGACGCAGATGCCCGCACTGCTGACACCGACGATACCGATGGTGTCGTTGAGCAATTCGATGACGAGCCGTACCCGAAGGTCGATCCCAAGGAGCTTGCTCTCAACGTGGCATTCCTTGTTGCCGAGGACGAGACCCAGGTGGGCAATTTCGTCGAATCCATCGACATGGGCGACGGCATCACCGATTTTCGCTTCCAAGCCGCGGTGCCTGGCTACGAGAACTGGCAGTGGTCGGTCACGCTGTTCCATGATGTCGCCCGCGACGTGTGGACGGTGTGCGAATCCTCGCTGATCCCGGTGGAGGGTGCATTGCTCGCCCCGCCGTGGATTCCGTGGAAGGACCGCCTGGAGCCATCGGACCTTTCACCCACCGATTCCATCGGCACCGAGGAGGATGACCCTCGTCTTGAGGATGGATACCGTCCGGCGGACACGCAGGCGCGCACGGCGTCGCAGCAGATGGCCGAAGAGAACGAGCTGAGGAAAGAGGAGTCCGATCCCGAGGCCGCCCTCCAGGCACAGAAGGTCCGTGAGGAGCAGGCCGAGGCCGATTCCATCGCCGAAGAATACAACCTGTCTCGCCGGCGCGTGATGTCGGAGTACGGACGTTCCCAGGCCGCAGAGCGGTGGTATGGTGGCCCGCATGGCCCCAAGGCGCTGAGCACAAGGACCGCCGGCGGCAAGATCTGCCAGACTTGCGGCTTCTATCTGCCTTTGAAAGGAGACCTCGGCCGGCTGTTCGGCGTCTGTGCAAACAAGTGGAGCCCCGACGATGGCAAGGTCGTGTCGGGCGACCACGGGTGTGGTGAGCATTCCGAGATCGCGCCACCCACGCCGACCCCGATGTGGATCCAGACCCAGCCGGCGCTTGACGACACCACGATCGAAATCGTGCACCAAGGGCGCCGTGACGAGAGTGCTGCGGTCGAGATGATGGAAGACTTCGACACTCCCGATACGAAGCCTCAGGACGACGACGCCTCTCGTTCTGCGGATGCTGAAGATTCCGAGAATCCGGCAACTGCCGGGGCAGCACCGGTCCCGGAACCCGCATCTGAAGATTCGGCCGCGATGGATGTCGCGGATTCGCATGCTCTCGATTCTGCGGATTCGGACGCTGCTGATGCGGGCTCGGACGATTCCGGCGCAGCCCCCGCGACTGCCGCGGAAGCTGCCTCTGATGAACCGTCTGCTGCGGAGAGTTCCGATGCCCAGGCCGTTGATACTCAGGCCGAAGATATCCAGATGAAAGATGCTCAGATCGCAGATGTTCAGGTTTCGGATGCACTGACTCCGGATGCCCAGACTGCAGATGCACAGGCTGCAGAGCGCAACCCAATCGCGGAGAGCAGCCCGACTGCAGAGGATGGGATCGCGCCCGAGACTGGCAGCGCGATCGTGGCGGGGGACGAGACGCATGAGTTCCCGCGCATCGAAGCCGAATCCGTAACGGTCGAGCAGATTCCCGGCGGCGCGGTCGGCATCGAGCACGTGACGGTGACTGATGCTGATGCCAATACTGCTGACGGAGATGAGCAGCAATAATCCTGGCAACGATGAGCCAGACAGAGAGAACGCAGATGCCGGTGGGGCAGGGGCCATCACAGGATCCCCGCCCCACCGGCATCTGTTAATTCCAGTGCTGTTAGTTTCAGCGCTTTCGAAAGGCCTTCGGAAGCGCACGCAGCGCCGTCAGTGCACGATCGTGACGGTGCTCTTCGCATTCTCAAGTACGTATTGGCTCACCGAGCCCAGCATGCGCGCGTCGAAGCCGCTCAGGCCACGCGAGCCGACGACCACGCGGTCCGCGTCCTCGCTGGCGCTCACCATGCCCTTGCCGGGAAGAATGTGGAAAGCGTGGGCGCGCACGAGCAGATCCTGCGGCAGCTCTGCCTTGCTGATCCATTCCGAGACCTTGGATTCGGCGATGTTCTGCGCCTCCTCCTCGCTGGGGATGCCTTGCGTCGGGTCGGTGTCGAGCGTCTTCATCTGCCAGCAGTACAGCACCTTGAGCGGACGCTTCTCGATCTGGGCGGCATGCGCCGCATACGCCAGCGCGCGCTGGGAGCATTCCGAGCCATCGATGCCCACCACGATGGGGCGGGAGGCGGCTGGCTCGGATTCCAGGTCCTCGCTCAGCGCATGGTGGATGTTCTCCGTCACCGCGTTCTCTTGGTAATCGCGCACGCGCACCACAGTGACCGGCACATGGGAATGCTCGGCGATGGATGACGAGACGGAGCCGAAGAACCAGCGCGCGACCGGACTGAGCGACCGCCTGCCCACCACGATCTGGTCAGATTCCTGCCCGATGCGCAGCAATGCCGCGCTGCCGGACGCCCTCACGCTGGTGAGCTTGAGCTTCGACATGTCGAAATTGATGCCTTCGTTGGCGATCTGCGCCCAGCCGTACAGCTTCTTGGTGATTTGCTCGCGGATGGCGTCCCAGCCGGCTTCATCCTCCGGTTCGGGGCCCATATCCCACGAATAGGTCCAGCCATACACGGCGTTGACGCACTGGCCGGTGAGGGAAGCCTCCTGCATGGCCCACGCCAGTGCGCAGCACGAGCCCTTCGAGCCGTCGATGCCAACAACGATGTCGGAGTTTTTCTTGATGACGGGGAAGGAGCCCGTCTCGGTGGAAGGTTCGGTCATAATCTCTCCTTAGCGAACGACAAGGTTCGATACGGCAAAATATCCACTGCCCACTCTAGCGGATAGATGTCAAGAGCAAGAAAACATGGAAGGGACGGTCCAGGAGGACCGTGGGCTTGCAAATGGCATGTGCACTCAACCTGATTGCATCTGTTGGGATTGTCCCGTTGAAATGGGTGAAACGATTCATGGTGGTAGGACAGCAGGCACGGTGGAAATTACGGTGCTGGAACCCGGTTTCAGTTCATAGCGATATTCCGCCCATTTCTGTGCAATCGTCACCAAGAATCGGTAAAGTTGCAAGCACTTAGTAGGAGGGTTATTCCGATGTTTGAACGTTTTACCGACCGAGCCCGGCGCGTCATCGTGCTGGCTCAAGAGGAAGCGCGCGCTCTCCAGCATAACTACATTGGAACCGAGCACTTGCTTCTGGGCCTCATCCGAGAGGGTGACGGCGTGGCGGCAAAGACGCTTGCATCCAAGGGAGTGGATCTGGACTCTGCGCGCAAGCAGGTGGAGGAGATGATTGGCAAGGGGCATGCCGCCCCCAACGGTCACATCCCGTTCACCCCGCATGCCAAGCAGGTGCTGGAGATGTCGCTGCGCGAAGCGCTGCAGCTGGGCCACAGCTATATCGGCACCGAGCACATCCTCCTCGGCCTCATCCAGGAGGGCGAGGGCGTGGGCACTCAGGTGCTCGTGAAGATGGGCGTGGACCTCGACGACCTGCGCTCCGCCGTGATCGATGCAATCCGTGACAATGGCGATGCCAGCCCGGGGGAAGGCGAACTCGCCAACTCCGGCCACGTGCCGGACAAGCAGAACAAGTCCGGTTCCGCGATCCTCAACCAGTTCGGCCGCAACATGACCCAGGAGGCCATCGACGGCAAGCTTGACCCGGTGATCGGTCGCAGCAAGGAAATCGAACGCGTCATGGTGGTGCTCAGCCGCCGCACGAAGAACAATCCGGTGCTCATCGGCGAACCGGGCGTAGGCAAGACCGCCGTGGTCGAAGGCCTCGCGCAGAAGATCGCGGTGGGCGATGTGCCGGAGACGCTGCGCGGCAAGCAGCTGTACTCCCTCGACATGGGTTCCATGGTGGCAGGCTCGCGTTACCGTGGTGATTTCGAGGAGCGCTTCAAGAAGGTGCTCAAGGAAGTCACGACCCGCGGCGACATCGTGCTGTTCATCGATGAGATTCATACAATCGTCGGCGCTGGTTCCGCCGATGGTGCGCTCGATGCCGGAGATATGCTCAAGCCCATGCTCGCGCGTGGCGAAGTGCAGGTCATCGGCGCCACCACCAACGACGAGTACCGCAAGTACATCGAGAAGGACGCCGCCTTGGAGCGTCGTTTCCAGCCCATCCAGGTGCCGGAGCCGTCCGTTGCCGAGACGATCGAGATCTTGAAGGGTCTGCGCAAGAAGTACGAGGACCACCACAAGGTCACGATCACCGACGAGGCCCTGCAGGCCGCCGCCGAGCTTTCGCAGCGCTACATCCAGGACCGCAACCTGCCGGACAAGGCCATCGACCTGATCGACGAGGCGGGTGCGCGTCTGCGCATCAAGCGTCTCACCGCGCCGCCCGAGCTCAAGGAGATCGACCGCAAGCTCGCCACCATCAACGCCGAGAAGGAGAAGGCCGTCAAGTCCCAGGACTTCGAGAAGGCCGCGAACCTTCGCGACGAGCAGGAAAAGCTCGAAGCCACACGCAAGGCGAAGGAAAAGGCCTGGAAGGAAGGAGCACCGACCGTCTCGATGGTCGTCGACGAGAATGTCATCGCCGATGTGCTGTCCGACACGACCGGCATCCCGGTGTACAAGATCACCCAGGCCGAATCCTCCAAGCTCATGCACATGGAGGAGCAGCTGCACAAGCGCATCATCGGCCAGGACGAGGCCGTCGCCGCGCTCGCACGCTCCATCCGCCGCGCCCGCGTGGGCCTCAAGGACCCGAAGCGCCCCAGCGGCTCGTTCATCTTCGCCGGCCCCACCGGCGTGGGCAAGACCGAGCTTGCCAAGGCACTCGCGGAGTTCCTGTTCGACGACGAGGATGCGATGATTCGCGTCGATATGTCGGAGTTCGGCGAGAAGTACGCCGCCTCGCGTCTGTTCGGCGCCCCTCCGGGGTACGTCGGCTACGACGAGGGCGGCGAGCTCACCGAGAAGGTGCGTCGCAAGCCGTTCTCCGTCATCCTCTTCGATGAGATCGAGAAGGCCCATCCGGACATCTTCAACACACTGTTGCAGGTGCTCGACGATGGTCGTCTCACCGACGGCCAGGGCCGCATGGTGGACTTCAAGAACACGATCATCATCATGACGACGAACCTGGGCACGCGCAACATCACGCGCAGCGCCACCACGGGCTTCAATGTGGGCGGCAACACCCAGACGTCGTACGATCGCATGAAGGAATCGGTCATCAGCGAGCTCAAGGAGAACTTCCGCCCTGAGTTCCTCAACCGCCTCGACGACATCATCGTCTTCAGGCAGTTGACCGAGCCGCAGGTGCGCCAGATCGTGGACCTCGACCTCAAGAAGCTCAACGACCGCATGTTCGACCGCCACATCGAGCTCGACCTCACCGATGCCGCGAAGAACGCTCTCGCCGTCAAGGGCTTCGATCCGCTGCTGGGTGCCCGTCCGCTGCGACGCGTGATCCAGAACCAGATCGAGGATGAGGTTGCGGAGGGAATCCTCGAAGGCAGCTTGCACGACAACGAGCGCATCGTCATCGACGCAAAGGGCGACGGAAAGGACGCGACGTTCGACTTCACGGGCATTCCGTTCACGCCTGACGGCAAGGTGAGCGACGATACTGCCGAGGGTGCTGCGGATGATGGTTCCGCGGATGGTGCCGCTGGTGATTCCGACAATGGCACGGCTCCTTCGGGAGACGCCGCGGCCGCCGATTCGCAGTTCGCATCCGTGGATGCCCAGCCGGGCGCCGATTCCTCGAACGCTGCTCCGACCGACGTGCCGGGCGCGGCGGATGGCGAGAACGGTGTGGATGGTACCAACGGTGCTGACGGTGCCGATGGTTCGAACGGGTTCGGTTTCTGAGTGCGCGACGCGGTAGGAATGCGTCGTGTGGAGGGAAACCGAGAAATGCTGAAACCGAGATTCGGGAAGTCGATGACCGGTTGACGCACCAACAGTGCCATGGTCTGGCGCGGTTGGCTGACACTAAAGTGGGGGGGGCCCGATGCGGG
>JAQXZM010000003.1 GCA_029227215.1 Bifidobacteriaceae bacterium
GAGATCAAGCAGATCTCTCAGCAGGCTAAGTAACCAGGACCGAAAGGAGATCCACAACAATGGCTGACAACAACCAGAACTCCGCGGTCCAGGAGACCGAGGAAGAACTCACTTCCTACACCACCGAGACCAACGCAGGCGCCGGCACCGGCACCTCTGCCATCGCCCCCGGCTATGGCACCGGCCGCCGCAAGGAAGCCGTCGCGCGTGTGCGCCTCGTTCCCGGCTCCGGCAAGTGGACGATCAACGGTCGCTCGCTCGAGGAGTACTTCCCGAGCCGCCTGCAGCAGCGTGAGGTCAATTCCCCGATCGTGCTGCTCAAGCTCGAGAACAAGTTCGACGTCATCGTGCTCGTTGACGGCGGCGGCGTGACCGGCCAGGCCGGCGCCATCCGCCTCGGCGTTGCTCGTGCGCTTAACGCCATCGACCGCGACTCCAACCGCGCCGCGCTCAAGAAGGCAGGCTTCCTCACTCGCGACGCTCGCGTCGTGGAGCGCAAGAAGGCCGGTCTGCACAAGGCTCGCAAGGCCCCGCAGTACTCCAAGCGTTAAACACACGCTTTTGCGCAAAACGCCCCAGTTCGCTGGGGCGTTTTTGTTTTGGCGGCACGGCTCCTCCCATTGTGCGATTTGCGAATGCCATCCGTGCAGGACACGACGATTTTCGCCACGCGTGCGGATTTATGAAATATGGCATTGATACGTTAAAGTGTGAGTTGGCTCACAGTAGTCACTGCGCTGTCGAACGGTCGGCGAACGCGGTTTCGCCACCTGCATGAGGCAGCAGTGTGTTCAAGGAGGATCCGTGGCAAAAAACGCAACGGCAGATAGCAATACCAAGCCCGAAGTCGACGCCCAGGCCGAGGCAGACGCCAAGAAGGCGGCAGCCAAGGCGGAGGTCGACGAGCTCGTCGCTAAGGCTCAGGTTGCGCTGAAGGAATACGAGAAGTACGACCAGGAGACGATTGACCGCATCGTCGGCAAGGCATCCCTGGCGGCACTCAACAAGCACTTGCAGCTCGCCAAGCTGGCGGTTGACGAAACGCACCGTGGCTTGGTGGAAGACAAGGCCACGAAGAACATCTTCGCCTGTGAGCATGTGACACATTACATGGCAGGCCAGCGCACGGTCGGCATCATCAACGAGAACGACGTGGACGGCATCATCGAGATCGCCGAGCCCGTGGGCGTCGTCGCCGGTGTCACCCCGGTCACGAACCCGACGTCCACCGCCATCTTCAAGTCCCTGCTGGCTCTCAAGACCCGCTGCCCGATCGTGTTCGGCTTCCATCCGTTCGCACAGAAGAGCTCCGTCGCCGCCGCCAAGATCGTGCGCGACGCCGCCATCAAGGCAGGCGCTCCCGAGAACTGCATCCAGTGGATCGAGCACCCCAGCATCGACGCCACCCAGGCCCTCATGAACCATCCTGGCGTCGCCACCATCCTGGCGACCGGTGGCCCGGGCATGGTCAAGGCGGCATACACCTCCGGCAAGCCGGCCCTCGGCGTCGGCCCGGGCAACGCACCGGCCTATGTGGATTCCGATGTGGACGTGGAGCGCGCCGTCAACGACCTTGTGCTTTCCAAGCATTTCGACTACGGCATGATCTGCGCCACGGAGAATGCCATCATCATCCACAAGGACGTCTACGACCGCGTGGTCAACGAACTCAAGCGCCGCAAGGCCTACTTCGTCAACGCGGAAGAGAAGGCGAAGCTCGAGAAGTACATGTTCGGCGTGCAGGCGTATGCACCAGAAGGCAGCCCCGCACCGCGTCTCAACAGCGTCGTGCCAGGCAAGTCCCCGCAGTTCATCGCCAAGGAGGCGGGCTTCGAAGTGCCTGCCGATTGCACGATGATCGCCGCCGAGTGCGCCGAGGTGAGCGAGCGCGAGCCGCTCACGCTCGAGAAGCTGTGCCCTGTGCAGGCCATCCTCAAGGCGGAAGACAAGGAAGATGGCTTCACCAAGTGCGAGCAGATGCTCGTGCATGGCGCCGGCCACACCGCCGCCATCCACACGAACAACGAGGACCTGGTGCGCGAATACGGCATGCGCATGAAGGCTTGCCGCATCATCTGGAACTCCCCGTCATCCCTGGGCGGCATCGGCGACATCTACAACGCCATCGCCCCGTCGCTCACGCTGGGCTGCGGCTCCTACGGCGGCAACTCGGTCTCCGGCAACGTCCAGGCCGTCAACCTCATCAATATCAAGCGCGTCGCTCGGAGGAACAACAACATGCAGTGGTTCAAGATCCCGCCCAAGACCTACTTCGAGCCGAACGCCATCCGCTACCTGCGCGACATGGTGGGCGTCAACCGCGTGGTGTTCGTGTGCGACAAGGTCATGATCCAGCTCGGCGTGATCGAGAAGTGCATCGACCAGCTGCGCCGCCGCATGAATCACGTCGAGTACCGCATCATCGACTACGTGGAGCCCGAGCCCAGCGTGGAGACCGTGCAGCGCGGCGCCAAGATGATGCGTGACGAGTTCGAGCCCGACACCATCATCGCCGTCGGCGGTGGCTCCGCGATGGATGCCGCCAAGATCATGTGGCTGCTCTACGAGCACCCGGAGATCTCGTTCGACGACGTCAAGGAGAAGTTCTTCGATATCCGCAAGCGCGCGTTCCGTCTGCCGGAGCTCGGCCACAAGGCGAAGCTCGTGTGCATCCCGACCTCGTCCGGCACCGGTTCCGAAGTGACGCCGTACGCCGTGATCACCGACCACAAGACCGGCTTCAAGTACCCGATCACCGACTACGCGCTCACACCGTCCGTTGCCGTCATCGACCCGGTGCTTGCCCGCACCCAGCCCCGCCGCCTTGCCTGCGACTCCGGCATGGATGCCCTCACGCACGCCATCGAGGCCTACACCTCCGTGTATGCGAACGACTTCACCGATGCCATGGCGCTCCACGCCATTGACCTCATCTGGCACAACCTCGACGCATCCGTCAACCAGAAGGATGTGGACGCGCAGGAGCGCATGCACAACGCCGCCACGATGGCGGGCATGGCATTCGGCTCCGCCTTCCTGGGCATGTGCCATGCGATGGCGCACACGATCGGCGCCCTGTGCCATGTGGTGCACGGCCACACGAACGCCATCCTGCTGCCGTCTGTGATCCGCTACAACGGCCAGGTGCCGGAAGAGCCCACGAGCTGGCCGAAGTACAACAAGTACGTGGCCCCGCAGCGCTTCCAGAACATCTGCAAGCTGCTCGACATCCAGACCTCCTCGCCTGAGGATGCCGTCGAGAAACTCGCCAGCGCCATCGAGGATTACCGCGACAACAAGCTCGGCATGGACGCCTCGTTCAAGGCGTGCGGCGTGGACGAGGACTACTTCTGGTCCATCCTCGACAAGATCGGCATGCGCGCCTACGAGGATCAGTGCGCGCCGGCGAACCCGCGCATCCCGCAGATCGAAGACATGAAGGACATCGCGATCGCCGCCTACTACGGCGTCTCGCAGGCCGAAGGCCATCGTATCCGCGAAGAGCGCCAGGGCGAGGCCGCCATGCACGAAGCCTCCGACTTCGTGCCGGAAGGCAAGTGATTCGGCTGCAGGTTCCCGCATGGCTGGCTGATCTGCCTGACGGCCGGTCCGGTGCGGTGAATCCCGTAGCGTGATCATTGATGCTGATCGTCATGCGGCGTTCCATGCTGTGATCACAGACACGGTGATTGACACACAGTGATTACCGCACAGTGATTGCAACACAGCGATCGCAAACAGTGATTCCCCGGGTGGGTGCAACGAGACTCGTTGCACCCACCTTTTCATTTCGCCACCGTGTGCGTCAGCGCACACAGAGAAGAGGAGATGCAGCCAGATTCTGCGTCAGTCTGGTTGTTATCGGGCCTTGCGGGTGCGCGGGTGCGCACCCGGTGGGGCAGATACCGTCTGCTCTGGTGTCGTTCGAGTGGATATCTGCCTATTGTGTGCGTGGTGGCGTGCACAGTGCCGACACGCGGTCGGCGGAATGGATACAGGGGATTGTATCGTGGATGGGCTTGCGAAACGAAGCATGGTGCATCGTCGAAGAGACTGGACCTAGGTTCCGCGGGTGCCGCCGGGAGGCGCCAAACCCCCGACACGCCCACATTGCCGCGGTTTAGGGCCTGTGCTTTAATTAACAAGTTGCCTGTTTTATGGCTCGCAAATTTCTCTTCTAAAAAGCGAGCGCAACGTGGCGAAAGCCAAGGGTTGCGCACTGATGTGGCTCTGCCATGGTTCACCGTGCTCAACGGTGGGCGTAGCTGGGTCTGCCTTAGTGGTGTAAATGCAGGTTGTAATTGTAACGAACCTTAAGAAAGGGCGGACGGCGAATGGCGGGACAGAAAATCCGCATCAGGCTTAAGTCCTATGACCATGAGGTCATCGACCAATCGGCGAAGACGATCGTCGAGACGGTCACGAACGCGGGCGCAACGGTGGTTGGCCCCGTTCCTCTTCCCACCGAGAAGAACGTGTTTGTTGTTATCCGTTCTCCTCACAAGTACAAGGATTCCCGCGAACACTTCGAGATGCGCACTCACAAGCGTCTCATCGACATCGTGGATCCGACTCCGAAGGCTGTCGACTCGCTTATGCACCTCGACCTGCCGGCGGAAGTGAACATCGAGATCAAGCTGTAGGGAGGAGGAAGCCATGGCTAACGAAAAGAATCGCGTTGCCCTCGTGGGCACGAAGCTCGGTATGTCCCAGGTGTGGGACGAGAACGGCTTCTTCGTTCCTGTCACCCTCGTGGACGTTTCCACGAACGTCGTGACCGCAGTCAAGACCGACGAAAAGGACGGCTACCAGGCCATCCAGCTCGGCTATGGCGAGATCGACCCCGCGAAGGTCACCAAGCCGCTCGCCGGTCACTTCAAGAAGGCTGGCGTCACCCCGCGCCGTCACCTCGTCGAGGTGCGTACCGCCGATGCCGCCAACTACCAGCCCGGCCAGGAACTGACCGCTGAGCTGTTTGCCGACGGCGCCACGGTTGACGTCACCGGCACCACGCGCGGCAAGGGCTTCGCTGGCACCATCAAGCGCTGGGGCTTCAAGTCCTACCGCCGTACCCACGGCTCGCACAAGAACGAACGCCGTCCCGGTTCTGTGGGCGCATGCGCAACTCCGTCCCGCATTCTCAAGGGCAAGCGCATGGCCGGCCGCATGGGCCACGCAACCAACACCGTGCTGAACCTCACCGTTGTCTCCTCTGACGTGGAGAACGGCGTCCTCGCTATCAAGGGCGCCATCCCCGGCCCGAAGGGCGGCATCGTCGTGGTTCGCTCTGCAGTGAAGGGAGCCTGAATTTAAATGGCTAACGTTACTCTGAACGTCACCGACGCAACGGGCAAGGCCGCAGGCACTGTCGACGCTCCTGCCGAGGTCTTCGGCATCGCGTTCGAGGATGTGCGCAACCACGTCCCGCTCGTGCACCAGGTCGTCATCGCGCAGCTCGCTGCTGCACGTCGCGGCACGCACGCTGTCAAGAACCGCGCCCGCATCTCCGGCGGCGGCAAGAAGCCGTACAAGCAGAAGGGCACCGGTCGCGCTCGTCAAGGCTCCATCCGCGCTCCTCAGTTCGCCGGCGGCGCAGTCGTGCACGGCCCGGTGCCGCGCGACTACTCCCAGCGCACCCCCAAGAAGATGAAGGCAGCCGCTCTGCGCTACGTCCTGTCGGACCGCGCCAACGCCGGTCGCCTCCATGTCGTGGACTTCGCTCTCACCGAGCCGTCCACCAAGAAGGCGAAGGCCGCTCTCGTGCCTGTCGTCGCGGATCGTTTCACCACCGTCGTGCTTGGCCGTGAAGAGCTCACCACGTACCTGTCCGTGCGCAACCTGCGCACCGTGCACGTGCTGTTCGCCGATCAGCTCAACACCTACGATGTGGTCACCGCCGAGGACGTCGTCTTCTCCAAGGAAGGCTTCGAAGCCTTCGTCAATGGCAAGAAGGAGGCCTGATTTCCATGGTGGCAGTTCACAACCCCGCACACGACATCATCCTCAAGCCTGTTGTCTCCGAGAAGAGCTACGCGCTCTCCGACCGCGGTCAGTACACCTTCGTGGTGGCGAAGACCGCTAACAAGGTCCAGATCAAGCAGGCAATCGAAGAGATCTTCAAGGTCAAGGTCACTTCGGTCAACACCCTCAACCGCAAGGGCAAGCGCGTGCGCACCCGTTACGGTTACGGTCAGCGCGATTCCCAGAAGCGCGCCATCGTCACCGTTGCCGAGGGTCAGTCGATCGACATCTTTGGCAACTGAAGGCTAGCCGAGAAAGTTAGGAACTAAATTATGGCTATCCGCGTTTACAAGCCGACAAGCGCAGGCCGTCGCAACGCTTCCGTTTCGGATTTCTCCGAGATCACGCGTTCGACTCCTGAGAAGTCGCTCGTTCGCCCCCTGAAGAAGACGGGCGGTCGCAATTCGTACGGTCGCATCACGTCCCGCCATCGCGGCGGAGGCCACAATCGCCAGTACCGCATCATCGATTTCAAGCGTTGGGACAAGGACGGCGTGCCCGCAAAGGTCGCCGAGATCGAATACGATCCGAACCGTTCCGCTCGCATCGCCCTCCTGCACTTCGCCGATGGCGAGAAGCGTTACATCATCGCTCCCCAGGGCATCAAGCAGGGCGACATCATCGAGACCGGTGAGAACGCCGACATCAAGCCCGGCAACAACCTGCCGCTGCGCAACATCCCGACCGGTACCATCGTGCACGCCATCGAGCTCCGCCCGCTGGGCGGCGCCAAGATCGCGCGTTCCGCTGGTGCCGCTGTGCAGCTCGTTGCAAAGGACGGCGCTTACGCTCAGCTGCGTATGCCGTCTGGCGAAATCCGCAATGTCGACGCCCGCTGCCGTGCGACCGTCGGTGAGGTCGGCAATGCCGATCACGCCAACATCCAGCTCGGTAAGGCCGGTCGTGCTCGTTGGATGGGCAAGCGCCCGATTACCCGTGGTGAATCCATGAACCCGGTCGACCACCCGCACGGCGGTCGTACTCGCGGCGGTAAGCCGCCAGTGTCTCCGTGGGGCAAGGGCGAAGTTCGTACTCGCCGTCCGAAGAAGGCTTCGAACAAGATGATTGTTCGTCGTCGTCCGAATGGCAAGAACCGCAAGTAAGGGAGTGTCGAGTAGATGACTCGTAGCATCAAGAAGGGCCCATTCGTCGACGCCCACTTGCAGAAGAAAGTCGACGAGCAGAACGAGAAGGGCACGCACAACGTCATCAAGACGTGGTCGCGCCGT
>JAQXZM010000004.1 GCA_029227215.1 Bifidobacteriaceae bacterium
CACGGTAACGTCCTTCGCGCCCTGGCGGATGGACGTGCCCAGGCAGTCGGAGCCGGTGTCGCCGCCGCCGATGATAACGACGTGCTTGCCCTTGGCGGTGATGTCGTTGTGCGGCGTGAGGCCACGCACGCGGCGCGTCGCGTCGGGCAGGAAGTCCATGGCGAAGTGGATGCCGTCGAGGTCGCGGCCGGGCAGCTTCATGTCGCGCGGCACGCGGGATCCGATGGCGACGACCACCGCGTCATACCGGCTGTACAGCTCGTCCCACGAGATGTCCTCGCCGATCGTGGTGTTCGTCACGAAACGGGTGCCCTCGGCCTCCATCTGCTTGACGCGGCGGTCGATAAGCGACTTCTCGAGCTTGAAGTTCGGGATGCCGAAGCGCAGCAGGCCGCCCACCTCTTCGTCACGCTCGTACACGACCACGGTGTGGCCGGCGCGCGTGAGCTGCTGGGCGCACGCGAGGCCGGAGGGGCCCGAGCCCACCACGGCGACGGTGAAGTCGGTCAGGCGCTCCGGGGGCAGTGGCTTGACGAGGTCGAGGTCCCATGCCTGGTCGATGATCGCCTGCTCGTCGTTGTGGATCATCGTCGGCGGCTGGTGGATGCCCAGCACGCAGGCGGATTCGCACAGGGCCGGGCAGATGCGGCCGGTGAACTCCGGGAAGTTGTTGGTCTGCGAGAGACGGTTGTACGCGTCCTCCCACTTGCCCTGGCGCACCAAGTCGTTCCATTCGGGGATCAGGTTGCCCAGCGGGCAGCCGGTCATGCAGAACGGCGTGCCGCAGTCCATGCAGCGGGAGGCCTGCGTCTGGGTGAACGGCGTCAGGCCGTGCTCGGCGTGCACGTCGAGCCAATCGTTGATGCGCTCCTCGACAGGGCGCTCCTTGAGCTCCTGGCGGTAGCGGACCTTGAGGAATCCACGCGGGTCAGCCATTTCAGCGCACTCCTTCCATCACGTGTTCGTAAACCTTTTCCCAGGCGCCCGGGGCGTTGAAGTCCACGCCCTGCGCCTTTGCCTCGTCCATCGCCTCGGTCATGGCGACGAACTGACGCGGCACGATGCGGGTGAAGCGGTTGCGGGCCGAATCCCAGTCCGCAAGCAGCTCCTTGGCGATGTCGCTGTCGGTCTCGTCGGCGTGCTTCTTCACGAGCTTGTGCACGAGGGCGTCGTCCTCGTTGCTCAGCTCGAGGCACAGCAGCGAGCCATTCGCCATCGAGGCGGGGTTGACCTTCGACTTGTCGAGGTCGAGCACATACGCGTTGCCGCCGGAGAAGCCCGCGCCGAAGTTGCGGCCGGTCTTGCCCAGCACCACCACGACGCCGCCCGTCATGTACTCGCAGCCGTGGTCGCCCACGCCTTCGACGACGAACGTGGCGCCGCCGTTGCGCACGGCGAAGCGCTCGCCCGCCAGGCCGCGGATGAACATCTCGCCGCTCGTGGCGCCGAAACCGGTCACGTTGCCGGCGATGACGTTCGTGTGCGCGTCGATGACGGCATCCTCGGCGGGGCGCACGATGATGCGGCCGCCGGAGAGGCCCTTGCCGGCGTAGTCGTTGACTTCGCCGTAGATGCGCAGCGTCTCGCCGTGGGGGATGAACGCGCCGAACGACTGGCCGGCGGAGCCGTGGAACGTGATGTCGATCGTGTCGGTCGGCAGGCCGGGCTCGCGGTAGCGGCGGGTGATCTCGTAGCCGAGCATGGTGCCCACCGTGCGCTGCACATTGCGGATCGGCATGTCGATGCGCACGGGCTCGCGGTTCTCGAGGGCGTCCTGGCTCATTTCGATGAGCTTGTTGTCGAGCGCCTTCTCGAGGCCGTGCTTCTGCGCTATCGTGTGGTGGAGCACGGTGCCGGGCACCGGGCCCGCCTGAGCGAGCACGTTGCTCAGGTCGATGCCCTTCGCCTTCCACGCGGACTTCGCCTCGGTCTGGTCGAGGCACTCGACGTGGCCCACCGCGTCCTCGAGGGTGCGGAAGCCCAGCTGAGCGAGAATCTCGCGCACTTCCTGCGCCAGGTACATGAAGTAGTTGATCACATACTCGGGCTTGCCGCGGAAGCGGGCGCGCAGCTCCGGGTCCTGGGTGGCGATGCCCTGCGGGCAGGTGTTGAGCTGGCAGGCGCGCATCATGACGCAGCCTTCGACGATGAGCGCGGAGGTGGCGAAGCCGAACTCCTCGGCGCCCAGCAGCGCGGCGATCACGATGTCGCGGCCGGTCTTGAGCTCGCCGTCGCACTGCACCACCACGCGGGAGCGCAGGCCGTTGAGGATCAAGGTCTGCTGCGTCTCGGACAGGCCGATCTCCCACGGGGTGCCGGCGTGATTGATGGCGTTGAGCGGGGCCGCGCCGGTGCCGCCGTCCCCACCGGAGATGAGGATCACGTCGGCATGGGCCTTGGCGACGCCCGCGGCGATCGTGCCGACGCCGAACTCGGAGACGAGCTTGACGTGGATGCGGGCCTTGGGGTTCGCGTTCTTCGCATCGTGGATCAGCTGCGCCAGGTCCTCGATGGAGTAGATGTCGTGGTGCGGCGGCGGGGAGATGAGCTCCACGCCCGGCGTGGCATGGCGCACCTTGGCGATCCACGGCGGCACCTTGGCGCCGGGCAGATGGCCGCCCTCGCCGGGCTTGGCGCCCTGGCCGAGCTTGATCTGCAGGTCGGTGGCGTGCACCAGGTAGTCGCTCGTCACGCCGAAACGGGCGGACGCGATCTGCTTGATACGGCTGCAACGCTCGGGGTCGTCGAGGCGCTCGGTGGATTCGCCGCCCTCGCCGGAGTTGGAGCGCGCGCCGATGCGATTCATCGCGATGGCGAGCGTCTCGTGCGCTTCCTGGCTGATGGAGCCGTAGCTCATGGCGCCCGTGGAGAAGCGCTTGACGATCTCGCTCGCCGGCTCCACCTCGTCGATCGGGATGGGCTTGCGGTCGGTGGTGAAGTCAAGCAGGCCGCGCAGCGTCATCAGGCGGCGGGACGTGTCGTTGATGTGCTTGGTGTACTGCTTGAACAGGTCGTAGTCGCCGCGCTGGGTGGACTGCTGGAGCAGGAAGATGCTCTCGGGGTCGTTCAGGTGCTGCTCGCCGGTGCGGCGCCACTTGTACTGGCCGCCGGTGCGCAGGTTGCGGTGCGGGCGCGCCGTCCACTGCACCGGGTAGGCGACGCGGTGGCGTGCCGCGACCTCCTCGGCGATTTCGTTGATGCCGATGCCGCCCACGCGGGTGGGGGTGCCGGTGAAGTACTTGTCGACGAGCTCCTGCGAAAGTCCCACCGCTTCGAACAGCTGTGCGCCGCGGTACGACATGATCGTGTCGACGCCCATCTTGCTCATGATCTTCATGACGCCCTGGCTCATCGCCTTGATGACGTTTTTCACGGCGGTCTTCGCGTCCACCTTGAGGTAGCCGCGCTCGGCGAGGTCCTCGGCGGATTCGAGGGCGAGGTACGGGTTCACGCACGCCGCGCCGTAGGAGATGAGCAGCGCCACGTGGTGGATCTCGCGCACGTCGCCCGCCTCCACGGCGAGCGAGATCTGCGTGCGCGTGTGGCGGCGCAGCAGGTGGTGGTGCACGGCGGAGGTGAGCAGCAGCGACGGAATCGGCGCCCACTCATGGTCGGAGTTGCGGTCGGAGAGGATGAGGAAGTTCTTGCCGTCCTCGATCGCCTTGTCGACCTCTTCGAAGATCTCCTCGAGGCGGCGTTCGAGCGCCGCGCCGCCGCCGGCGACCTGGTAAAGGCCGCGCACGACGAACGGCTTGTAGAAGCCGCCCAGGATGGGCGCGCGGTCGAGGCGCTTGAGCTGAGCCATCTCGTCGGAGTCGATGACCGGCAGCGGGATGAGCACCTTCTTGGCGTGCAGCTCCACGTCCTCGAGCAGGTTCGCCTCGGGGCCGATGGCGGATTCGAGGCAGGTGACGATGTCTTCGC
>JAQXZM010000005.1 GCA_029227215.1 Bifidobacteriaceae bacterium
CCTCCGAGTCCGTGGACGTCTCGACGATGACGACGCAGCAGCGCATCGACTACTACACCGCACAAGGCGGCAGCTACGACGCGACGACGCAGGTGATCACCACCGCGGACGGCACGCTCATCGACCCGGGCACGGGCGGCACGATCGACCCCTCCGACGGCACGATCCGCGACCCGAACACCGGGTACGCGACCGGCATCTCGTACGGCTACATGACACAGACCTTCTGCCCGTCGCTCCTGTAGCGCACAATATCGACGGCACACGGCATCGACGGCACGCGGCCGGTGGCAACGCGCTCCATGGCATCACGCCGCCCACGCCGCTAGAAAGGATTTCGTCATGGCTTATTCGGGCAGCCAGCTTCCGCCCAGCTTCTCCCCTTCGGGAAACGAGGGGAATGGCAGGAACAACGGAAACGGCAGGCAGCGACACGCCACCGACCCCTCCCACGCATACCGTCAGACCGATCCAAGCGCATCCCAGGCAGGCGGCGGCCAGGTGCCGCCCAGCTTCGCGCCTGGCGGCCAGCAGGCGGCGAACGGCGCGACATACCGCCCGACGCAGCCACGCAGTGCACAACACCACGTTGCACAACCACGCACCGCACAGCCATTCGGCACGCAGCCGTCGTCGTTCGCGCCCCGCGCCGCGAGCGCGCGTTCCTCCATGCCGCGCGGCACGGGTTCGCGGGTCTCCTATGCCCAGCCGAGCCAGCCGCTTCCCTCCTACATCGCGCCCACGCCCATCGCTGCGGGCAGCGGTGCCACGGTGCCGCCCACCGGCACCGTCACCTCCGGCATGGCGGGCATGCCCGGCGAACCGCAGCGCCCCCGTCGCAGGAGGCGCCACAGCGGCAAGCGCATCGCGCTCACCATCATCGCAGCGCTGCTCGTGGTGATCATCATCTTCGTGGCGAGCCAGATCGCCTGGATCAACCGCAGTCTCAACCACCAGCGCATGCTCTCGGGCTCCGCGAACACCGCGGGCAGCACGTGGCTCATCCTGGGGTCCGACGCGCGCGACGGCACGGTGGGCGGCACGCAGGAGGAGGTGCCGGGCTTCAGGAACGACACGATCCTCGTGCTCACCAAGCCCAGTTCCGGCCCGGCATCGCTCATCTCGATTCCCCGCGACTCCTATGTGACCGTGGATGGCAACGACATGAAGATCAACGCGGTGGCGGAGACCTACGGGTACCCGCAGCTTGTCAAGACCGTGGAAGGCATCACCGGCGTCACGATCGACCATGTGGCGCTCATCGGCTTCTCCGGCGTGATGGGCATCGTGGATGCGCTGGGCGGCGTGGAGCTGTGCCTCGACTACGACGTGGACGACGCCTACTCCGGCCTGCAATGGACGGCAGGCTGCCATACGGCGGACGGCACCACGGCGCTGGCATTCGCCCGCATGCGCTACTCCGACCCCAAGGGCGACATCGGCCGCGCCGAACGCCAGCGCCAGGTCATCTCCGCCATCATGACGAAGGTGACGAGCGACAAGTCGGTGCGCACGTACTCGACGCTGCACAAGGTGGGCGACGCCACGCTGGGGGCGCTCACCGTGGACGAGAACACGAACGCGTTCACGCTGCTGCAGATGGCGATCGCCTTCCGCGACGCCACCGGTTCGGGCGGCGTGACCGGCAGCGTCTACTACTCGAGCGTGGATTACCAGCCGGCGTCCGGCATCGGCTCGTGCGTGCTGCTCGATGACGACAAGAACCTCGACCTGTTCAAGGCACTGAGCCGCGGCACGCAGCAGGCCGGCACCGTGGGCGGCTACACGGGCGCCTGAGGCGGCGGCATCGCACGAACCATGATGCCGCCTGAGCGGTGCCATCGTGTGAACGACGCTGACAGCTGAATGCTCTCTGAAAAGACGTTTGTCCACAGGATTTCCCCACGGACTCTTCTTGCCCCACCACAGTCCACATTGGCACAAAAGCAGGTGCTGCCCGGCGGCGGCGCGCGATGATGGCTGCATGATTCCTGCACATGCTGAGCGCCGTTCTGACCGCCGCCCTCATCGCTCCCAGACGTGGTTCGGAGCGCTCATGGTCACGTCGTTCCTGGCGCCTGTCTTCGGCCAGATCGCGATGGCGGGCATGGTCATGCAGCAAGGCAACGGCTGGTACCTGGGGTTCGTGATCCCTGCCATCATCGGCACGCTGGCATCGGCAGCGGCGATGCTCGTGCAGATGCGCGCGTCGCGACGCGCCGACGACGGGAGTGCGGCAGAGACAACAGAGGCCGGCACTTCCGGAGCGGCCGCGCCTGCCGCCGACATCGCCAGTGCACAGGGCATCGCCGCCCTCGCCGGCGGCATGACTCCTCCCCCAGCGCTCGAAACATTGCTCTTCCCTGACGTGCCCGCCTCGCGGGTGCGCCGGCCGCAGCATGCCTGGCGCGCGGTGAGCCACGCGTGGGCGTGCGAGGGCGCCCGTCTGCGCACCCTGCTCGACGTGCCCATCGGCGTGGGACTCGCGGTGCCGGCGAGCGCCGACGCCGCGACGGCTTCGGATCGCTTGGTGCCGCACTTGGCGACGCTGGGCATCGTGCGGCAGGGGCCGCATGCGTTGGTGGCGGGCACCACGGGCTCGGGCAAATCGGTGTTCCTTGAGTCCTGGTGCTTGGCGATGGCATGCCTGGCGCCCGCGGACCGCGTGCATTTCGTGTTCCTCGACTTCAAGGGCGGGGCGGCGTTCCGCGAATTGCACCGTTTGCCGCATTGCGTGGGCAATGTGTCGGACCTGAGCCTTGCCCACGCCACGCGGGCATTGCGCGCCCTGGAGGCGGAGCTGCACCGGCGCGAGCAACTGCTCGCCGAACAGGGTGCCGCCACGATGGACGAGCTCTCCTGCCCCTGCCCGCGCCTCGTGGTGGTGGTGGATGAGTTCGCCGCGTTGCGCCAGCGCATGCCCGGCTATGTGGACCGGTTGGTGTCGCTCGCCTCGCTGGGCCGCTCGCTGGGCATGAACCTCATCATCTGCACGCAGAACCCGCTGGGCCAAGTGAGCGCCGACATGAAGGCGAACCTCAACCTCAACGTGTGCCTGCGCGTGCGGGACGGCTTGCAATCGGCGGAGCTCATCGGCGCGCCCCACGCGGCGGCGATCAGCCCGCGCACGCCCGGCACCGCGTTCATCAACGATGGCGCGGGCCTGAGCCTCGTGCGCTGCTCGCCCTGCTCCTGCACCGGCACGCTCGTGGAAGCGTGCTGTCGCGCCGCCCGCTTCCACGACATCGCTTCCCCACAGCCGCTGTTCTCCCCGCCGCTGCCCCGCCGCGTCACAGCCGCGCAGCTGTGCGAATATGCGGGCGCCAGCCAGATCGACGCCACGCGCGACGCACCGCCCGATGCCGGAAACGCCGCCAGCCCCGATGCTAATTCCCGCAGGCAAGCGCCGCCCGTGGGGTTGCGTGACTTGACTGTGGAGTTGCATGACCAGACCGTGGGGCTTCCCGTGGCGCTTCCTGTGGCGCTTCCTGTGGGGCTTCCCGTGGGGCTTCGCGACGATGGCATCCATGTGGCGCCGTGGCGGCTGGCGCTGGGCGCCACGGGCGGCAACGTAGCGGTCATCGGCGCCGCCGGCTGTGGCAAGTCGACGGCGCTGGGCGCGATCCGCCAAGCCGCCCGGCGCGCCGGCTGGCTGGTGCTGCCCGGCTCAGCGCCATGGTTGGCTCGTCTTGTGGCGCCAAATGGCGCGGTGACGCTCCTTGCCGACGACGCTGACGCCCTGCTCGACCCGCTGGCGAGCAGCGCCGAATCGCGCACGTTCCGCGACGCGCTGGGCGACCGCCGCACCACGGTGGTGTTCGCGGTCACATCCACCCGGCATGTGCGCTACCCCGAGGATTGCACACGGCGGATCGTGTTCCCCACGCCCGACAAATCCACGAACGCGCTCATGGGCATCCCCACGCCGCTCGCCGCCACGCTGTGCGAGGAGGATTGGCGCACGCCCGGCCGTGCGGTGATGGTGGGCGGCAGCTCGTACCTAGTGCAATGGTGCGATATGCAATGGTGCGATGATGCGGCGCCCGGGGAGGCGGCAAGCGCCGCGGATTGCGCCGCGGGAAAAATTCTGCGAGAAAATCCTTGATTATCATGCCAAACAGTGCGAAGCTAAAGGTACCTGATTAGCAAGGAGCCTAACGTATGAGCACTGCGAGCGATTGGCGTTCGAAAGCCGCATGTAGGGACAAGGATCCCGAACTCTTCTTCCCCGTGGGCAACACGGGCGCGGCTTACCAGCAGATCGAGGAGGCGAAGCAGGTGTGCCGCACCTGCGACGTCATCGATCAATGCCTGAAGTACGCTCTCGAGATGAACCAGGATTACGGCGTGTGGGGCGGTCTTTCCGAAGACGAGCGCCGCGCGCTCAAGCGCCGCGCCATGCGTGCGCGCCGTTCCCAGGCGATGCAAATGCAGATGCAGCTGTAACGCTGCGCTGCCGGCGCAAGCCTGCGAGTCTTTCCTGGCATCCGACATCGACGTGCCGAACGCAACAGCCATTTAAAGCCAGACAGGGCGTCGATCAATAGCGCGGACTGCTGATAGCACGGATTGCTGATTGATGGCACTGGCTGGAATACACAAGCTGACAATTTGACACGCTGACAACGTTGCGGGTCGGGATTCCTAGGAATCCAGACCCTCAACGCATATCCGCTCGCTGTGACGGCACTCGCAGTCACGGCACATCGCTACGCAGTCACAGCACCGTCACGACCCATCACCGCAGCGTCACTACACCGTCACTGCGCGGCGCGCAGCTTCATCTTGAGCACCACCCTCGTGCCGTGCGGGTGGTTGGGCTCCCAATGGATGGTGCCACCGAAGTCGTTGGTCACGAAGGTCTGCACGATCTGCGTGCCCAGGCCGGAGCCGGAGGCCTTCGCCATGCCGTTCTCGGACTCGGAATCCATGCCGTTGCCATCGTCCTCGACGACGACGTCGAGCGAATTGCCGCCGCGGCCCGCCGAGATCGTGATCGTGCCCTTGTCGCGGCCTTCGAAGCCATGCTCCACGGCGTTGGTGACGAGCTCGGTGAGCACGAGCGACAGCGGCGTGGCGTCCTGCGCGGGCATGCTGCCGAATTCGCCGACGAAATGCACATCGATGCTCTGGCCGCGTTCCTCGGCAACGTCCACGCTCATGCGCAGCAGCCCAGGGATGATCGTGTCGAAGTCCACGGTCTCGTCCGCCGACTGGCTCAGGCCCTCGTGCACGGCGGCGATCGTGGAGATGCGCCGCTGCGCCTCCTGCAGCTCGGCGCGCACCTCCTCGCTCTTCGTGCGGCGCGCCTGGAGGCGCAGCAGCGCAGAAACCGCCTGGAGGTTGTTCTTGACGCGGTGGTGGATCTCGGAAATCGTGGCGTCCTTGGTTTCGAGCTCCACTTCGCGGCGGCGCACCTCGGTCACGTCACGGAACAGCACGAGGGCGCCGTCGCGTTCGGACTGCACGTCGTACAGCGGGAACGACCGCATCGCCAGGCATGCGCGGGATGTGTCGAGCTCGGAGTCCGCGGCGCTCTTGCCACTGAGCACATAGGAAAGCGATTCGGGCACGCGGTCGTGCTCGTGGATCTGGTCGGTCGTCACCTCGGCGAGGTAGCGGCCCACGAGCTCACCCTGCTCCCCCAGGCGCCGGTAGCAGCTGATGGCGTTCGGGGAGGCGTATTCGATCACGCCGTCCGCCGAGAGGATGCAGAAGCCGTCCGAGACGCGCAGGTCGTTGCGGCGTTCCGAGATGAGCGTCTCCTGGTAGGGGAAGCGCCCCAGGGAGATCATGTCGAACAGCCGCTTGCCCGTCTGGATGCATTCGAGCTCGTAGCGGCCGTTGCCCACGCGGGTCGCCATGTTCGTCTCGCGGATCACGACGCCGAGCACACGGTCGTTGCGGATGACCGGCGCGAACACGTCGCACACGGTGTTGTTGCCCACCATGCGGTAATGGTCGAGGCGGGCGACGACGCGGTTGGAATACGCGCTTTCGACGGCGGGCACGAGCTCAGCGGGCATCGGCTGGCCGATCATGTCGTCCATGAGCACGGAGACGACGGTGGAGGCGCGGCATTGGTCGGCGACCACATAGTCGCCGTCGTCGTTGCGGATGACGAGGATGAGGTCGGCGAAGCTCAGATCGGCGATGACCTGCCAATCGGACACCAAGCGGTGAAGCCATTCGCGATCGGCGTCGATGAATCCGGTCTTGCCTGCGATGATCTGCGAAAAATCTGCCATGAGACACATCCTAAGCGATGATTGCGTCAAAATCGTGTATCGAACGTTCGAAACCCGCGGTCCCGCCAGTTTGCATTTCGCAAAACTTACGATAAAGTAAGTTACGGAATCGAAAGTTAAGAGATTTTCGGAAAGGCGGGCACATGGCAGGCAGCACGACCCAGCGCACGGCGTCACAAGTCACCAAGGCGCAAGTCACCGCGGCGCCAGTCAATGCAACGGCAGCACCACAACGCGCGACGCGGCCGCGCACGCCCCAGGTGCCGGACCCCGACCTCACCAAGCAGGCGATCGACGAAAACGCACGGCGCCTTGCCTCCGACGCGGAAGCCGAGGTCGCCGCCGCCATGACGGGGCTCGTCGCCCAGGAGACCCGCCAGAAGGTGCGCGACGCCGACATCGCCCGCGCGCAG
>JAQXZM010000006.1 GCA_029227215.1 Bifidobacteriaceae bacterium
GCCCTCGCACACCACGGTCACGCCGTTGGCGACGAGCGTCTTGGCGGATTCCTCGTCGATCTCGTTCTGCGTGGCGCACGGCAGGGCGATGTCGCCCTTGACGGTCCACACGCCCTTGCAGCCCTCGTGGTACTCGGAGCCGGGCACGCGCTCGGCGTATTCCTTGATGCGGCCGCGGTGGCCGAGCTTGATGTCCTTGACGACATCGAGGTTGATGCCGTTGGGGTCATACACGTAACCGTTGGAATCGGAGGCGGTGACGACCTTGGCGCCCAGCTGCTGCGCCTTCTCGGTGGCGAAGATGGCCACGTTGCCGGAGCCGGAGATGATGACGGTCTTGCCGGCGAAGCTATCGTTGCGCAGGGTCTTCAGAGCTTCCTGCGTGTAGTAGCACAGGCCGTAGCCGGTGGCTTCGGTGCGGGCGAGCGAGCCGCCGAACTCCAGGCCCTTGCCGGTGAGCACGCCGGAGTACTCGTCGCGGATGCGCTTGTACTGGCCGAACAGGTAGCCCACCTCGCGGCCGCCCACGCCGATGTCGCCCGCGGGCACGTCGGTGTCAGGGCCGATGTGACGGCACAGCTCCGTCATGAAGGCCTGGCAGAAGCGCATGACCTCGGCGTCGGACTTGCCCTTGGGGTCGAAGTCGGAGCCGCCCTTGCCGCCGCCGATCGGCAGCGTGGTCAGGGAGTTCTTGAGGATCTGCTCGAAGCCGAGGAACTTGATGACGGACTCGGTCACGGACGGATGGAAGCGCAGGCCGCCCTTGTACGGGCCGATGGCGCTGTTGAACTGGATGCGGTAGCCGCGGTTGACCTGCGGCTTGCCCTGGTCGTCCACCCAGGCGACGCGGAACTTGATGACGCGCTCGGGCTCGATGAAGCGCTCGAGCACGGCGTTCTTCTCGTACTCAGGGTGGGCTTCCACAACCGGCTGGAGGGTTTCGAAGACCTCGCGCACGGCCTCGAGGAACTCAGGCTGATCGCCATCGCGGCGCTCGGCCTGCTCGTAGACGCGCTTCACATACTCGTTCGTGAACAATGCGTTCTCCTTTGTTTCTTGCTGTTTCTTTCGTTTCCTGTTTTCAGTTTCCTGTTTTCAGTTGTGGCGCTTCAGTCGTGGCAGCGGTTGTGCCGCTTGCGACTGCTGCTGCGGTTGTGCCGCGCGGCGTGGGCGCAATTCCATGCCGTTGTGACGGGCGATGAGTCATCCTTGACGGTTTGCCAATCGTTTCCGCCGTGTAAACACATCGTAATTCCGCGTTCTTCGATTGGATAGGCGTGTTGGTGAATTTCTCGGTGATTTTTTACCAAAAGGCAGGGGGACGCTAGCAATCATGCGGATTCGGGCGGTCGAGCGCCGCGCGATGCGCAGGAGGCGCGGATTCCGCATTGCGGACACGGAGGTGGGCGGAGCGTGAGATGACGCGGAGGGGGTGCGACGCAGGCATTATGCCTGCTCCGCTTCCGCCTCCTCCAGTGACGCATAGCCGCCGAGCAGCACGGTGTTGCGCAGCGTGAGGGTCGTGAGGTTCTCGCCCTGAGCCTGGTAATCGCGCACCATGCTTTCGTACAGGTCCAGCGTGCGCTGGGAGTAGGTGCTCAGCTCGCCGCGGAGGTAGGTTTCGAAACTCGTGGCGTCGCGCGTATCGTCGCTGGTGCGCAGACGGCGCATGCCGGCGCCCAGCTTGGGGTAACGGGTCATGAACGCCTGCGCCCACGCGACCTGGATGGCGATGATGCGCTCCTGCTGCGCGATGCGCTCGGCGGAGAGCGGCGGCAGGAAGGGCTCGAGCTTCATGCGGTAATACTGCGGGTCGGTGGATTGCATCATGCGCGCGTACTTCTCGGTGAGCAGGTTGCGCCCCTGCGCGTCGGCGCGTTGCAAATCCTCCAGATAGCTGATTTTCGCGTCGTGCGGCCACGTGAGGAACTGCGCGAGGCGCATCTGGTGGAACGTGAGCCAGTTGCCCTGGCATGCGGCGCGCCCGCCCTCGTTGTTGACCCCTTGGAATTGCTGCCATTCCCGGCGCACGATCGCCTCCTCGGCGGGTGTGCCGCCGGGCATGCCGATGCGTTTGTCCGGGTCGAGGGGAGTGGCGGGCACCGGCGTGCCATCGATGTCGATGATGGGCTCCGGGGCGGTGGCGGTGTTGGCGGCGGGCTTGGCGGGACCTGCGGGGTTGACGGAATCCGTTGGCTTCAACGGTTGTGCGGATTCTGCTGGTGCCGTTGGGCTTGTGACCGGCTTGAATTCCGGCAGATCGCCGATTCCACCGAAATCCGAGACGAAACCCTTGTCTGCTTCATGATGGAGATGGGACATCAGGCACCTTCCTCCGTTATCGTCATCCTCTTCCTACATTCTCGTGCGCATCCGTGCGTATTCGCGCATCTTCTCGTCCACATACGGCCTGTGCCAGTCCAGGAACGTCTCGTTGCTGCGCGTGAGCCCGAGCTCCTGCAATGCCGCGACGATCTGCCGGCAGATGGAGTCCACGAGCTGGTCGGCGCGCGGATTGAGCGCATCCGCAACTGCTGGGGAATTCGTACTCGTACCGCCATCGATTACCAGCAGGTCATCCATCTCGCACAGCGCTTCGAGCGGCGCACATACGCCGCGCAGCCGCATGCCGGGGCGGTGGCTCAGTTGGCGCAGCGCGGCGAACTGCCATTTGTAGTACGGCATATATCCCACGGTGAGAGGGTTGTTGAGCAGGAATGCGAGCGACGTGACCGCCGTGCTCAATTCGCTCACGCACAGGCGCATTGCCGGCAGGTCGCCGCGCCGCGCCATGCGGGGCAGGTTGTATTGCCCGGCTTGCGCCGCCATGCCCAGGCGCTGGGAGACGCGACGTAGGATCTCTTCGTCGGGCATCGTGCGGAATCCCTGGCGCGTGTGGCTGAAGGCACCGAGCGGGTCGGCGAACACGCGGCCGTTCGTGGCGGCGGCGAGTGTGGGCTCGTCGAGCGTCACCCACAGGCGCGGATCGCTGGGAGCCTGCGGCATGCCGGTGATCGATTCGAAGAACTCGCCGATGCGAAACACGCCCACGCGCTTGCCTGCATGGTCGGACGCCACGCGCGGGCCAAAACCGCGGAACTCTTGGGGCAAGGCATCGTAGTCCGCTTGCAATTGCTCGCCGAACTGTGCGTAATCCTCGTCGGTGAGCCACAGGCACACGCCGGGTCCGAAGTCATGGTCGCGGCTCAGCTCGTCGTCGAACCCGTAGCATTCCGAGCCGTGGCCCACGAGCCCTGCTGCGATGCGTCCCCGCACCCGCTCGTACTTAGCGGCGATCATGGGCTTGCAGCATTCCTCCCAATACGCGCGGGAAAGACCGAGCCCGGTCACATCGTCCACGACGTGCGCAGTGACAACAGGAGTTTGCGAAGCGGGCGCGTGTTCGGTTTGCGAAGCGGGTGCGGATTGCGCGGGTGCGGTTGGCTGGGATGCGGCAGATTGAGAGGCGGCAGACTGAGGGGAGGCAGACTGTGCAGATGAATCGGGCTGGGGCTGCATGGGTTGTGGAGCGTCCATGCACGAGGAATCAGACGCATCGGTTGTCGAAGATTGGCTGGGCGGATTCTCTGCCATCGTGTGCCTGCCACCCGCGGCTTCGAGCGCCTGCTGCGCCACGGCTCGGTTCTCGCGCGTCACGCGGAAGTAATCGCTGTCCTCGCCATAGCGCTCGCGGATGATGCGCAGCGCCTTGTCATACTCCGCAACGGATTCCGCTGCATCGCCGCGCAACAGAAGGATCTGCGCCAGCGCGGCATGCGCCGCCGCTTCATGGGCGGAATCCAGTCCATTCTCGAACATCGCCACCGCCGTGCGCGCGTGGTCCAGTGCTTCATCGAGCTTGCCCAGCGCGGCAAGGCTCAGTGCCAGGTTCGCATGCGTGGACGCGATGTCGATGGCATTGGTGGTGTTGATGGTGGCATTGGCGGCGGGATGGGAGGCGCTCGCGGAACGTGCGCTTGCGGCATTGCATGAATCATCCCCCAGGATTTCCAACGCCTCGCCAAATTCTTCCGCTGCCTTGTCGTTGCGATTCGTTTCTTGATACAGCAATGCGAGATTGTTGTGCAATGCAGCGAGCTCAGGACTGTCGGCGGCAAGCGTGGCCGTGGCGGATTCCATCGCCTGGTGGTACAGGTCCTCCGCTTGCTCGTATTGATGGGCGGCGCGCAGCTCGGTGGCGGCGTTGATAAGCGTGGTGGTGAATTCCGCTGTGCCCTCGAGCCCCAGCTGCAACGCCAATTCCAACGATTGCTGCACCAGCGGCAGATTCTCCGTGTGCCGCCCGCGCGACCGGTAGAAGCCGATGAGTTCGGCAAGCACGGCGAGTCGCGCCTGCGCGTCGCCCGCATCATCGGTCTGCGCCAGCGATTCCAGCAGGAACTGTTCCACGTCGCCGGTGCGGTGCTGCGCAAACAGCGCGTCGAGCTGCTGGTGGAATCGGCCGATGTCGAATGTCTCCATGCCCCCAGTCTACGAGCCGCGCCCCGCCACCGCGCCGGTGGGGAAAGATGTCGATAGGGAAGAGGATGGGTGAAGGAATGAGGAAGGGGAGAGGCAGCGTGAAAATACGGAAAATCGGCGCGGCACGCCGATGTGGTGCCGATTGGACAATTGTGGAAAATACGTTATTATTCTTTAACTGTGCATGACGCTCACAAGGCGTTGAGCATGCCACTTTAGCTCAGTAGGTAGAGCGGCTCACTCGTAATGAGCAGGTCGGCAGTTCGATTCTGCCAAGTGGCTCCCCGAAATCCCGGCCGCAAGACCGGGATTTTTCTTTCGGTGCGGCGATGGAATCCGCTGGTGGAACCCACCGGCATTCCTCCGCCGTGTCGGAATCGCGCGAGTGGCGGAATTGGTAGACGCGCAGGATTTAGGTTCCTGTGTCTTTGACGTGAGGGTTCACGTCCCTTCTCGCGCACAATCATGATTTTTCCCATCCTTCCATCCTCCCCATCCTCCCCATCCTCCCCATCCTTCCTATCTTCTCGGTCTCCGACCTCCCTTTTCGGCGCCCGATTCATGCGGCGCCGAAGACGGAGGCTAGAGTGCCGAAAAATGGGCTTCAAACGTCCGTCTTCGGCGCCGGATTGCTGGGGCGCCGATGGCGGCAGTCTGGGCCTCGAAAAAAGGTGTTGTAACGTCCGTAATCGGCGCCCAACTGGGGAGGCGCCGATGGCGGAGGTTAGACCACCTCCCAATGGGTCTGTAACGTCCGTCTTCGGCGCCGGAATAGGGAGGCGCCGATTGTGGAGGGTTGGTGGGATGTATCCGTGGGCGAACCATTGTGTGAGAAGATAGCGGTATGAGTGGCGAAAGCATTGACAATTTCTACGCGATCATTCCCGCGGGCGGCGTCGGGTCCCGCCTGTGGCCCATCAGCCGCAAGGACCGGCCGAAGTTCCTCTACGACTTCCTCGGCACCGGCAGCACGCTCATCCAATCGACCTACCTGCGCCTGGTGGCGCTCACGGGCGAGGGGCATGTGGTGGTGAGCACCGGCGAACACCATGTGGACGCCGTGCGCGAGCAAATCCCGGCGCTCAAGGAGTCCGACATCTTCGCCGAGCCGGTGGGCCGTGATTCCACTGCGGCGATTGCGCTCGCCACCGCCATCCTCGCGCGCCGCCACGGCGACGACATCGTGGTCGGCTCGTTCGCCGCGGACCATGTGATCCGCGACCAGCGCGCCTTCGCCGAATCCGTGCGCCAGGCGGTCGCCGCCGCGCGCGCCGGCTATGTGTGCACGATCGGCATCGCGGCATCCCGGCCGTCCACCGCGTTCGGCTACATCCAGCAGGGCGAGCCGCTCGGCGCCAAGGTGCCGGACGCCCCCGACGCCTACACGGTGCGCAAATTCGTGGAGAAGCCGGATGCCGCCACCGCCCAGGCCTACCTGCTCACCGGCGAATACCGGTGGAACGCTGGCATGTTCGTGATGCGCGCCAGCACGCTGCTCGAACGCCTCAAGGCCTACAAACCCGTGATGGCAGGCCAGATCGCACGCATCGCGGATGCGTGGGACACCCCGCGCCGCGCCGAGGTGATGGCGAGCGAATGGGCGGGCATCGAGAAGATCGCCTTTGATTATTCCATCGCGGAACCATTGGCTGCCGAAGGCGGCGTGGCGATGGTGCCCGGCGGATTCGGCTGGGACGACATCGGCGATTTCAACTCCCTCGCTGCGCTGCTGCCCAGCCGCAACGCGCAGAACATCAAGCTTCTGGGCGATGATGACAGCCTCGTGCAGCTCGACAGCGCCGGCGACGTGGTGGTGGCGGACGGCGGCCGCACGATCGCGTTGCTCGGCGTGAGCGACATGGTGGTCGTCGACACCCCGGACGCCCTGCTCGTCGCGCCACGCGCCCGCAGCCAGGAGGTCAAGGACATGGTCAAGAAGCTCGGCCAGATCGGCCGCGACGACATCCTGTGACGCGAGCGCTGTTTCCCGCCGTCTGTCGCCTCTCTCTGTCGCCCTTCCTCTGTCCTTTGCTTGAGTAAATTATGAAGAGGAACTTCGCGGGGTGCAAAACCCGGAAGAACAGCCAAAATCCATAGGAAAGGACCAGCATGGCCATCAATCCTCCTGTTGACGCAACGCAGACCCCGGCTTGGGCCGCTCTGCAGAAGCACTACGACGAGCTGCAGGCTGAGGGCATCAACCTGCGCAAGTGGTTCGCCGAGGACCCGAAGCGCACCGAGAAGCTGAGCTTCCAGGCCGGCGACCTCTACTTCGACCTGTCGAAGAACCTCATCAAGCCCGAGACCCTCCAGCTCTTCGCCGACCTCGCGAAGGACGTCAAGCTCGACGAGCGCATCAAGCAGCAGTACACCGGCGTGCACATCAACAACACCGAGGATCGCGCCGTGCTCCACACCGCGCTGCGCCGCCCGGTGGAGGACGAAGGCAAGTACATCGTCGACGGCCAGGATGTCGTCAAGGACGTGCACGAGACCCTCGACCGCATCTATGCTTTTGCCAACAAGGTTCGCTCCGGCGAATGGAAGGGCGTCACCGGCAAGACCATCAAGACCGTCGTCAACATCGGCATCGGTGGCTCCGACCTGGGTCCCAACATGGCATACGAAGCCCTCAAGGCTTACGCTGACGCCGGCATCTCCGCCCGCTACGTCTCCAACATCGACCCGACGGACCTCGCCGAGAAGACCAAGGACCTCGACCCGGAGACCACGCTGTTCATCATCGTCTCCAAGACCTTCACCACGCTCGAGACCCTCACGAACGCCCGCTGCGCCCGCACCTGGCTGCTGAACAAGCTCGAGTCCCAGGGCGCCATCGACGGCTCCGACGAGTCCAAGAAGGACGCTGTGAAGAAGCACTTCGTGGCTGTCTCCACCGCACTCGACAAGGTCGAGGCTTTCGGCATCGACCCGACCAACGCGTTCGGCTTCTGGAACTGGGTTGGCGGCCGTTACTCCGTTGACTCCGCCGTGGGCACCTCCCTTGCCGTCGTGCTCGGCCCGGAGCGCTTCGAGGACTTCCTGCGCGGCTTCCACACCATCGACGAGTACTTCGCCACCACCCCGTTCGAGAAGAACGTCGTGGCTCTCATGGGCCTGCTCAACGTGTGGTACGTGAACTTCTTCAAGGCCCACTCCCACGCCGTGCTGCCCTACAACCAGTACCTGCACCGCTTCCCGGCATACCTGCAGCAGCTGACGATGGAATCCAACGGCAAGTCCGTGCGCTGGGACGGCACCCCCGTCACCACCGAGACCGGTGAGATCTTCTGGGGCGAGCCCGGCACCAACGGCCAGCACGCCTTCTACCAGCTCATCCACCAGGGCACCCGCCTCATCCCTGCCGACTTCATCGCGTTCGTCAACACGAAGAACCCGACGCAGGACGGCGACCAGGACGTGCACGAGCTGTTCCTCGGCAACTTCCTCGCCCAGACCAAGGCCCTCGCGTTCGGCAAGACCGCTGACGAGGTGCGCGCTGACGGTGAGACCCGCGAAGACGTGATCCCGGCCCGCGTGTTCACCGGCAACCGCCCGACCACGTCCATCCTCGGCGACGACCTGACGCCGTACGCACTCGGCGAGCTCATCGCCCTGTACGAGCACATCACGCTCGTCGAAGGCACCGTGTGGGGCCTGGACTCCTACGATCAGTGGGGCGTCGAGCTGGGCAAGGTGCTTGCCAAGCAGATCACGCCTGCCATCTCCCAGGACGACAACGCCCTCGCTGCGCAGGATCAGTCCACGCAGGGCCTCATCAAGTTCTACCGCGCACATCGCCGCTAGAACGCGCCGCATGACGCGGGCTCGCTGGCACAAGCTGAATTGTCGAAATCTTCAGCGGTGATGCGCAGCTGAGCCACGCGGAATGCGTGAGGCTTCGGAGCTCGGAACCATTGGTTCCGGGCTCCTTTTGTTTTCTGCGCGCGCGGTGATACGTGCGTGATGATGATTCCCTCATTGCCGTGCCTGATTGTTATGTCCCGCAACCTTTGCGCCACGCCGACCGTTGGTGAAATTTGGCGTTGGTCGGCGGGAGCGATTATCCTTATGCGCAGTTCCGCAGTTCGCACAGCGATTCCGCAAGAGTCAATGCATTCTCTTCATCAGGTTTTCCGCATGATTGGGTTTTGGCATGGCTGCTTGCTGCGTCGCGTTTAATCGCATCGAGCTTCGGCTGAGGACGAAGATGATTTCGGCCTCGTATCTTATGGAAATTCCGGTAGCGCATTGAAGGCACTTGCATGAGGCACTTGCATGACCGGGAGCAGCGAAAGGTACGCACAGTGGCAGATAGCCAGAATCTTTCAGCAATGACAGTCGCGGAGCTCCGTGAAAAGGCCAAGGACATGGGTCTGAAGGGCTTCACCGGGCTGCGCAAGAACGACCTCGTGAACAGGATCGCTCAGTCTTTGCCGCAGTCTTCGGCGGCGGCGCAGTCGCCTGCCGCTGAATCCACCCCTCTCGTGAGGGTTCCCGAGGCAGGCGCAGGCCGTCGCGTGACGCGCGGCACCGGCCAGCCGCTTCGTTTTAATTTTGAGGATCTTCCCGGCGCTTCGGCAAGCCGCGGTTCCGCCGCTCGCGATGATTACAACGCGCGGGATGCTCGCGATGCGTATGGCGCACGCAACGATCGTGATGACCGCGGCGATCGCGGCGGCCACGACACCGGTGCGCACGCCGGCCAGCTCGACCTGAACCTCGACCTGCCGCGCCGCCGTCACCGCACGATGGAATCGCATGATACCGGCCGTCGCGCGGATGTGGCGAGCGAGCTCGACAACATTCTGGCGAATTTGCCCAACCGTGCGCACGATGCGGACAACACGCCGTTGCCGCCGAACCCGCAGCGCGCCCGCATGAACCGCGCCGACCGCGCGGATCGCACCAATGATCGCAACGACCGCAATGACCGCCGCAACCAGCGTGACATGCGTGCACAGCGCAACGATCGCAATGACCGCGCCGACCGCCGCAACCAGCGCAACGACCGTAACGATCGCAACGACCGTTACGAGCAGCGCAACGAGCGCCGCGTGCGCGAGGAGCGCGTCGAGAACTACACGCCGGTCGCCGGCATCGTGGATGTGCTCGACTCCTATGCGTTCATCCGCACCTCCGGCTACCTGCCCGGCCCCAACGACGTGTATGTGTCGATGAGCCAGGTGCGCAAGTACGGCCTGCGCAAGGGCGATGCCGTGCGCGGCTACACGAAGGCAAACGGCGCCGACAACGGCCGCGGCGGCAATAACAACAACCGCAACGCGCACCAGAAGTTCGTGCCGCTCCAGGGCCTCGAGACGATCAACGGCATGAGCGTGGAAGAGGCGGCGCAGCGCCCGCAGTTCGGCAAGCTCACGCCGCTCTACCCGCAGGAGCGCCTCAAGATGGAGACCACGCCGAACCGCCTGGTCGGCCGTCTCATCGACCTGTGCGCGCCGATCGGCAAGGGCCAGCGCGGGCTCATCGTCTCCCCGCCGAAGGCCGGCAAGACGATCACGCTGCAGCAGATCGCCAACGCGATCACCACCAACAACCCCGAGGTGCACCTCATGGTCGTGCTCGTGGACGAACGCCCTGAGGAAGTCACCGACATGCAGCGCACCGTGCAGGGCGAGATCATCTCCTCGACGTTCGACCGCCCTGCCAGCGACCACACGATCGTTGCCGAGCTCGCCATCGAACGCGCCAAGCGCCTCGTGGAGCTGGGCCAGGACGTGGTGGTGCTGCTGGACTCCATGACCCGCCTCGCCCGCGCCTACAACATCGCCGCTCCGGCATCCGGCCGCATCCTCTCCGGTGGTGTGGACGCGCAGGCGCTGTACCCGCCGAAGAAGTTCTTCGGTGCCGCCCGCAACATCGAGAACGGCGGCTCGCTCACCATCATTGCGTCCGCGCTCGTGGAGACCGGTTCCAAGATGGACGAGGTGATCTTCGAGGAGTTCAAGGGCACCGGCAACATGGAGCTGCGCCTGTCCCGCGACCTTGCGGAGAAGCGCATGTTCCCGGCCATCGACATCAATGCCTCCGGTACGCGCCGCGAAGAGCTCATCACGGACCCCAAGGAGCTCATGGTCATCTACCGCCTGCGCCGTGCGCTGGGCGGCATGGAGCCCGAGCAGGCCTACAACGCCATTGTGCCGCGCATGAAGAAGACCGCTACGAACCGCGACTTCCTTGCCGCACTCGCCACTGGCACCAACCCCAGCGCCGCGTAAGCGCAAGGCATTGGTGCTCGCATCCGACGGGGTTGAGAATCCTAGGATTCCCAACCCCTTTTGTTATGCCCGTTCTTCTCATTCCGCGAACTTGGCATTCTGTACGGCATTCAGGGCTTGAACAGGCAGGAATGCTGGCCATAATGCCCAGTTTGGCGCGTGCTCTTGCGCTCAGCTGGGGGTTCTGTACAGCATGTCGTGTTCGATTGTCCGAAATGCTGGGCATGATGCCCAGTTCGGCGATGATGCATGTTTTGGATTATTGTGCAATGGGATATTTGCAATGGAATGCGTACGGGGCGTTCGCTACCAGTCCGGCAGCCGTCAGCCCGCCAGTCCGGCAGTCGCCAGTCCACTAATAAAGTGATGGCCGGTTTGCTGGGCAGAGCAAACCGGCCAAGTCTGGAATTCGCCTGTGCGAGTGCTGCCCGCACGGGCAGCGCGGTAATTCGCGTTACTGCAGCCGCACGGTCTTACGGAACTGACCGCTCAGTGCGGCAGCGCCTTGCATCATCGCGTCGGCGCTCGCATTGCCAAGTGTGCCAGCGGCACCAGCACCTGCACCGGCAGCACCAGCATCAGCCCCGGCGTTCACGATCGCGTTGACCAAATCGCGCTGGGCGCCGGCCCCGCCGAACTGGTTGCGGATGTTTTGCGAGATCGCCATGGAGCAGAACTTCGGCCCGCACATCGAGCAGAAGTGCGCGAATTTCGCGGCGCCGGCGGGCAGGGTCTCGTCATGGTAGGCGAGGGCGGTGTCCGGGTCGAGCGACAGGTTGAACTGGTCGTCCCAGCGGAACTCGAAGCGCGCGCGGCTCATCTCGTCGTCGCGCTCGCGGGCACCGGGATGGTGCTTCGCCACATCGGCGGCATGGGCGGCGATCTTGTAGGTGATCACGCCGGACTTCACATCGTCCTTGTTGGGCAGGCCCAGGTGCTCCTTCGGAGTGACGTAGCACAGCATCGCGGTGCCGTAGCGCGCGATCTCCGTGGCGCCGATCGCCGAGGTGATGTGGTCGTAGCCGGGGGCGATGTCGGTGGTGAGCGGGCCGAGCGTGTAGAACGGGGCACCCTTGCACAGAGCCTTCTCGATCTCGATGTTCATGCGCACCGTGTCGAACGGCACATGGCCCGGGCCTTCGATCATCACCTGCACGTTGTGGTCCCATGCGCGCTGGGTGAGTTCGGCGAGCGTAAGCAGCTCGGCGAACTGCGCCTGGTCATTGGCATCCGCGAGGGAGCCAGGGCGCAGGCCGTCGCCCAGCGAGAAGCACACGTCGTACTTGGCGAAGATGTCGCACAGCTCGTCGAAATGCGTGTACAGGAAGCTTTCCTGGTGATGCGTCAGGCACCACTGCGCCATGATGGAGCCGCCGCGCGAGACGATGCCGGTCACGCGGTTCGCGGTGAGCGGGATGTAGCGCAGCAGCACGCCGGCATGGATCGTCATGTAATCCACGCCCTGCTCGCACTGCTCGATCACGGTGTCGCGGAACAGTTCCCAGCTGAGCTTCGTCGGGTCGTCCTCCACCTTTTCGAGCGCCTGGTACATCGGCACGGTGCCGATCGGTACGGGGGAGTTGCGCAGGATCCACTCGCGCGTGGTGTGGATGTCGTTGCCGGTGGAAAGGTCCATCACCGTGTCGGCGCCCCACTTGGTGGCCCAGCGCAGCTTCGCCACCTCTTCGTCAATGGAGCTGGAGACCGCGGAGTTGCCCATGTTGGCGTTGATCTTGACGAGGAACTTCTCGCCGATGATCATCGGCTCCATCTCGGGGTGGTTGATGTTGCCGGGGATCACGGCACGACCGGCGGCCACCTCGGAGCGCACGAGCTCGGGGTCGCAGTTCTCGCGGGCGGCGACGTAGCGCATCTCCGGGGTCACGATGCCCTGGCGCGCGTACCACATCTGCGTCACCGGGTGCTCGGTTGCGCCGTTCGCGTCCGTCTTGGCACGCAACGGCTTGCGCTTGGCGCCGCGCCATTCCTTGGAGGCCTCGCCGCGCTGCTGCGCGCGCTTGCCGTCGTCGGCGAGGTCGCGGCGGCGGCCCTCGTACTCCTCGGTGTCGCCGCGGTCGGCGATCCAATCGATGCGCAGCGGCGCGAGGCCATCCTTCGGGTCCACCTGCGGGCCCTCGGTGTTGTAGTCATACACCGGTGCGTTCGACTTCGACGGCACGGTCAGGCCGTTCGCCAGCGTGAAGCTCGGGGTCTCGCCCAGCTTGATCTCGGTGAACGGGATGTCGAGGTCGTAGCTGCCAAACTGGTTGGTGAAATGCACCGGGCGCGTGATGCGCTTCTGCACGGCGTCGCGGCGTGCGCTGCCGCGCGCGGCATCATCCACCTTGTGCTGCTTGGCGAAACGCTTCGCGTCAACCGGATCGATGCCGTTCGCCGCGGCATCCTGTGCACCGCAGGTGCATTCATGCGCGGCGGCGTTTGATTGCGCGGCGTTCACAGAATTGTTGTTGGCGGAATCGTGTGCTGAGGGGAACTGCTCAATAGGCATAAGAAGCCACTCACTTCCTTCGCACGTATTAACGTGACAGGTTCGGCCGGTGCTCAGGAAACCATCCTGATCTCAGCTCCTTACGGAGCGCCCGGGTGTTGGACACTGCCGAGTATGTCACCTCGCCCCGACAGCCCTAGCGAGTGCGCGATTCTGGTGGTACGGCGCTCAGTGCCGGGAGACCAATATGCCATTGACGCTTGGCGTAATGATTCATTGCCGATTAATGAACGCCATTCGGACCCCGAGGCGGGTAAGCTGGAGGCATGAGCGATACGAGCAACGGCACAGGTGAGTGGCCCCAGGGCCAGGTCAATACTTCTTCCCAAGACGATACTTCCCCTACGAGCACTGGCACCGACCAGCAGGCGACCACCATCGAGGCGGCGGACACTCCGCAGACGCACGAAGCCGTGCGCAAGATCGAGGCGCTGCGCGCCACCATCGACAACATCGATGCGGCCGTCGTGCATTTGCTTGCCGAGCGTTTCAAGGCCACGTCGCAGGTCGGCGTGCTCAAGGCGCAGGCTGGTTTCGCCCCAGCCGATCTGGAGCGTGAGGAACAGCAGTTGGAGCGGCTTCGTCGCATCGCCCAGGATGCCGGGCTCGACACCCAGATCGCCGAGATGTACAAGCAGTTCGTGGTCGAAGAGGCCAAGAAGCGCCATCGCCGCATCGCCGAAGCCGGTGGCGATCCCGGCGTCCTCGATGTCTACGCATGAGGCGCGTGTCCGCAGCTTTGACAACATATGCACAAGCAAGGGGTGGGTGCCAAATTGATCGGTACCCACCCCTTGCGTCTTGCGCGGTCGTGCGCGTGGGCAATCAGCCCATGCACACGGGCTGATTGCCTTACTCGGCCTTGGGGGCCTTGGGCTTCTTGGCGGGCGGCTCACCCAGCTCGCTGGAGACCACCTTGATGCCGGTGTCCTGGTCATCATCGGCATCGTTGGCGTGCACCACAGGGGTGACGGAAATCGGGCCGGTCACGTGGCCTGCCTCGGCGATGTCGATGAGCGCGGACTTGACGAATCCGGCGCCTTCGCGGTTCACATTGATCTCAGCGCGCAGGATCGGCGTCTTCATCGAGACCTTCGCCTCGGACTTGATCTTGCGCAGCGCAGCGAGCGTACGACCCGCCCAGTCAAGCTGCGCGGAATCCGCCTTGCCGGCGATGGCAGCGTAGTAGTCCGCATCCGGCCACGCGGCGCGGTGCACGGAACCGCCCTCGGCGTGCATCCAGCTCCACACCTCTTCTGCTGCGTAGGGCAGGTAGGGGGCGAAGAGGCGCGCGAAGGCATCGAGGCCCAGGCCCAGCGTGGTGCGTGCGGAAAGCACGTCCTCCGGGCTGGGCACCTGGTGCGTGGCATCCGCCGTGCCGTAGGCGCGGTTCTTGACGAGCTCGATGTAGTCGTCGCAGAACTGCCAGAAGAACGTCTCGATTGCATCGAGCGCCTTGGCATGGTCGTAGTTCTCGAGTGCGTCGGTCGCTTCGCGGATCACGCGGGCGAGGGCACCCATCGTGGCGCGGTCAAGAGCGACCGTCACGTTCGCTGGGTCCCACACGGCCTGCGCGGGCTCGGTCACATGGTGGTTCTCGTCCTCGCGGCCGATGGCAAGCGCGAACTTCGTGGCGTTGAGCAGCTTGATGGCAAGGCGGCGGCCGATCTTCATCTGGCCCTCGTCATACGTCGCGTCCACGCCGAGGCGGGCGGATGCGGCCCAGTAACGCACTGCGTCGGCGCCGTACTTCTCGATCGGCTCGTTGGGCACCACGACGTTGCCCTTGGACTTGCTCATCTTCTTGTGGTCCGGATCGAGGATCCAGCCGGAGAGCGTCGCATGCTTCCACGGCAGCACGCCGTTCTCCAGATGCGCGCGGTCGATGGTGCTGAACAGCCAGGTGCGGATGATGTCCTGGCCCTGCGGGCGCAGGTCCATCGGGAACGAGGCGTTGAAGAAGCCATCCTCGCCTGGCTCGCCCCAGTGCGTCACGATCTGCGGCGTGAGGGACGACGTGGCCCACGTGTCCATGATGTCCTTCTCGGCGGTGAAGCCGCCGGGCTGGTCACGCTGCTCCTCGGTGAAGCCCGCGGGCACGTCCTGGGTCGGGTCGATCGGCAGGTCGGCTTCCTTCGGGGTGATCGGATGCTCGAAGTCGGTGGTGCCGTCGTCCTTCACTGGGTACCACAGCGGGAACGGGATGCCGAAGTAGCGCTGGCGGGAGATGAGCCAGTCGCCGTTCAGGCCCTGCACCCAGTTGTTGTAGCGCACGCGCATGAAGTCGGGGTGGAAGTCCAGTTCCTTGCCGCGCTCGATGAGCTCGGCGTTGAGCTGGGGGTCGGTGCCGCCGTTCTTCAGGTACCACTGGCGGGAGGTGACGATCTCGAGCGGCTTGTCGCCCTTCTCGTAGAAATTCGTCATGCGCTTGGTGGGGCGAGGCTCGCCGTCCAGGTCGCCGGACTGGCGCAGCGCGTCCACGATGATCTGGCGCGCCGTGTAGGTGGTCTTGCCTTCGAGCTGCTGGAACAGGCCGATGCCCTCCGGATTCTCGAGCCAATCGGGCACGCTCATGATGATGCGGCCGTTGCGCTGGATGATCGAACGGGTGGGCAGGTGCAGGTCGCGCCACCACTCCACATCGGTCACATCACCGAACGTGCAGCACATGGCGATGCCGGCGCCCTTGTCCATCTCCGCGGCCTTGTGCGCCAGGATCGGCACCTTGACCTTGAACAGCGGGGAGTAGACGTAGGTGCCGAAGTACTTCTGGTAGCGCTCGTCGTCCGGATGTGCGATCAGCGCGCAGCAGGCGGGCAGCAGCTCGGGGCGCGTCGTCTCGATGTAGATGGGCGTGCCGTCTTCGAAGTGGAAGGCGACGCGGTGGTAGAAGCCGTCGTACTCGCGGCTCTCCAGCTCGGCCTGGGCGACCGCGGTCTGGAACGTGACGTCCCACAGGCCGGGGGCTTCCTTCTGGTAGGCCTCGCCGCGGGCGAGGTTGCGCAGGAACGCCTTCTGCGCCACGCGACGGGCATGGGTGCCGATCGTGTTGTAGGTCTGGGTCCAGTCGACCGACAGGCCCAGGGCGCGCCACAGCTTTTCGAACTGGGCTTCGTCCTGCGGGGTGAGCTTCTCGCACAGCTCGATGAAGTTCTGGCGGGAGCAGGGCACCTGGTCCTTCGCCGAGATCTTCTTGCCCTCGGTTCCCTCGAACGGAGGCTTGAAGTTCGGATCGTACTTGAGCGACGTATCCACGCGCACGCCGTAGTAGTTCTGCACGCGGCGCTCGGTGGGCAGGCCGTTGTCGTCCCAGCCCATCGGGTAGAGCACGTCGAACCCGCGCATGCGCTTGTAGCGGGCGATCACATCGGTGTGAGTGTAGGAGAACACATGGCCCACATGCAGATGGCCGGACGCCGTGGGCGGCGGGGTGTCGATGGAGTAAACGGCCTTGCGGTCACGGGTGTTGCGGAAACGGTAGACCTGGGACTCTTCCCACTTTGCGCCCCACTTGGCTTCGAGGCCTTCGACCCCTGCGCGGTCGGGCAGCGGAGTGAGGTTCGCTGTGATGGATTCTTTTTTATCAGCCATAGCCGATAGTTTAAGGTTTCAGCGTGACATGTGGGGGTGCCATGCGGCGGAATTTCAACGGTTCTCGAGGGTGCGGAGGGGTGGCGGGGTAGGGTGAGGGAGTGAGGCTGGTGATGGTTCAGGCCTTGGGTGTGAGTGGCGGCTCACACTGAAGGTGGCGGCTGGCTTTGCTGGCGAATGTGTGAGCAGCGGCGCGCACTGAAGGTGGTTTCCTGTGCCCGGGTAGGCCGTGGTGGGTTGGTCCGTGCCTTCGGTGCGAGTGGTGGCTCACACCGAAGGTGGCGCGGCATGGCGGATGCGGCTGTGTCGGGCTGGTTCTTGGCTTGGGTGTGAGCGAAGACTCGCATCCAAGGTGATTTCCATGGACTAGGTGGCGGCATCAGGCGGATTCTGGGCTTGGGTGTGAGCAGCGGCTCGCACCCAAGCCGGTTTGTCGGGCCCGGGGAGGCTGTATTGGGTTGGATTTACTGCTTGGTGTGAGTGACGGTTCGCACTGAGGGTGGCCCTGCAGCGCTTGGGTAGGTCGTGACGGGTTGATTCTGGCTTCGGTGCGAGCAGCGTCTCACATTCAAGCACCTGCCAAACCATCAAACCGCCCCGCCCCACGCCCGCCACCTACTCCACGTGCAGCGCGGTCAGGTCGAGGCGGTCGGGGGAGTAGAGCGTGGGCATGCCGGTGAGGCTCGTACGCGCCGCCGCCGAGGGCGTGGCCACATAGAGCCAGTCGTAGGCGCAGTCGTTGTTGATCTGCCGGGCGAGCGCCGCCGCTGCGTTGCTGTAGTCCGTGTCGGTGGTCGCTGCCTGCACCTGGCTCCACAGGGAGTCGGTGGTGGCGTTCGTGTAGCCCACGAAACTCGACGGGTCCTCGATGGAACCCAGGTCGCGGCTGCCGTCGAAATGCACGATCGTCATGTCGTAATCCTGCTGGTTGATCACGCGGTCCTCGTAGGAGGCGTCGTCGAGCTCGACCCCGGTGACGTACCAGCTGGCGGCAGTGAAGGCATTGATGATGGCGTTGGCAAGCGCCTCGTCGGACTGCCGGTACACGAAGTACAGTCGGTACCTTCCCGTGAAGCGGTAGTTTGCCATCGCGGCCTGCGGGTCGTAGCCCCAGGTGTCCTCAAGGTCCTCGTAACCAGGGTCGAGCGGGGCGATCGGCCCGTTCAGGCGTGTGCCGTCCACGCCGGCGGCGTTGATGATGGCGTTTTCGTCGAGCGCCGTGCGTGCGGAGGCCCTCACGTCAGGGTCCGCGAAGAACGTGGTGCCGCCCGAATGGAAGGCGATCGCCGTCTTTTGCGTCGATTGCATGGTGATGGCACGGATTCCGTCCATGCCATCCACGGCGGACGTGTGGAATCCATTCAGCGGTAGCACCGCATCGATAGCTCCCTTCTGCAGATCGGTGGTCGCCTGGGCGGCATCGGAGTACGCGGTGAGCTTCACGCTCGCCGGCACCTCGGCGTGGCTGGCCTTCCAGTAGTCATCGTTGCGGTTGAGCGTGAGGCTCGTGCCAGCGTCGAGTGCACCCAGCGCATACGGTCCGGAACCCGCACCAGGGGTCGTGTCGTCGCCGGGATCCTGCTCGTCCCACACGATGCCGGCGACGCCGGAAAGCTTCCATGGCAGCGTCTGGTCAGGGGCGGAAAGCGTCATGACCACGGTCGTGTCGTCGGTGTTCGAGACGGATGCCAGTTTGCTCAGTTCGCTGGCGCCTGCGTAGTTGTTCGACACCGTTTGCTGCAGAGACCACACCACATCGGAGGCATCAAGCGCGTCACCGTTCGCGAAATGCATGCCGGTGTTGAGATGGAACGTGAAGGTGAGCCCATCGTCGGATTCATCCCAGGATTTGGCGAGGCCCGCAGTGGCGTTGTTGGATTCATTGCGCCCCGTGATGGTCTCGTACACGTTGCCCACGAGGTATTGCGCCGCCGTGGTATTGGCCGCGTCATGCACGTTGAGCGAATCCGGCACCGTGCCCACGGCGATGGTGACGCTCGCGCTCGTCTTGCCGGTGGCGTGGCGGATCAAAGGATTGTCATGCGAGACCAGCGCCCCCCACGCGAGCCATGCCGCGAAGCTGAAGACGATGAGGCATGCGGCGAACACGACCCATCCACGTGCCGCGCTCGCCTTCTGCCTCGTGGTGGCGGGCAGCTGCTCCGTGGGCTGCTCGCTCTCCGGATTCTCGTCATGCGCTGCGTTCGGGGGAAAGGTCATGCCTCTACTGTACGAGCACTGCGGGAGCGGGCAGGATAGCGACTGGCGCGCGGCCACGGCGACGTGGGAAACCAGCGAATCGACGCGTGTGAACTGCCTGCGCGGCTATTTGACGCTGCGGTGCGTCTTGATGGCGAGGTCGGAGAGCAGCGTTACGTCGTATTGTGCTTTGCACGTTTCGATTGCGCTCTGGATGTCCCGGTTCTCCTCCGTGTCGGGCAGTTCGGACTGGGACGAGTGATAGTTTTCGTCCGCGCTCACAAGGGTGCCTGGAAGCACATCGAGTCCACCGCTGGATTCGCTGAATCCGACAGGAGTCAAGGCTTGATACTTGGATCCGTACTTCGGTTCAAGAACATCACCAACGCAGACAACAATCGGCCCCTCCAGGGATGTGATGTCGTTGAGATCACCGTCCCTCAGGATGTTTTTCGCGCGCTCACTTGTTGCCGAGTCATAGGCCTGTTGGTAATCCTGCGCATATGTGCCGTTGAAAACCGTGCCATCCGAAGCGGTGGCTTGCGTTACCGGCGCGGACGATGACGCGGCGTCGGTGCTCTGCCCCGAGCATCCGGCAAGCAGCAGAATCCCGGCAATCATTCCCGCGGCAACGTTTTTCGGCAACCTGTGAGCCGCTCTCAATCCCCATCCCATCTCAATCTCCTTTGATTGTGCTGATGCTTGATTGCATCCAGATGATTGTGCCGTACCTGCCACGATCACTTGGAAGGATCGGCATTGCAGGCTTGGTATTCTGCGGCTTTTGCACTGTCGTAGTCGCTGCGGGTGTTGTCGAGGTATTTGCCGAAGGCGGCATCGCGTTTATCACTGTCGGTGAGCGTCTGTTTGAATTCATCGACCGACATGGATTGATCGGCAAGTCCGTGGCGCTTCAAACAGGAAAGCAGAATCTTCGCCGGATCCTCTCGATTGGGATTGCCATGGTAGTTGGCATAGAGAGAGACGATGACGCTTTCGTCGGATTCGGCATCGCAGGAGGCTGCAGTGCTCTCATATGCTGCCTGATCGAGTGTGCCGTCCGCCCTACTGACATCCGCGCCTTCGGAAGTGCGTTTGACGATATATCCTTGGTCTTCGATGCAGGAATAATATTTCGTCTCGACTTCCTCCATTTCCTGGGCTGAGATGTCGCCGTCGGCGAGGATGCTGCGGCCGAAGTCGGTCTGGGCCTTGCCATAGGCGTTGGTGAATTCGGATGCCCAGGGGCCGGTGAAACTGGGGCTTGCCGCCGCCGTGGCGGCTTGTGTGCTGCTTTGCGTGGTGTCTTGCGCTGCCCCGCCGCAACCGGCGAGCAGGAGGGCGAGCGCGGCTGCGGCTGCCGCAGCGCGCATGGTCGGGGCGCGCATGTGTCGGGCCGTGCCTTGCGGGCAGGCGTCCTGTGCCTCGGTCCGTCGGTCTTGCGACCGTGGCCCTGTATCGTATGGTCGTGGGTGCTCCCTCATGTTTTCCCTTCTCTCTTATGCTGGTGGGTTCCCTGCGGTGGGTTCCTGTGCTGATTCCCTGTTTTGTTATGCAGTGCGCTGTCCGCCTCCATGCTGCTGTGCAGGGACGTGCGGTGCGCTTTCGGCTGGTAATGTGTACGGATTCCTCTATCACCTACATTTTCCCACGATGGAAGCGGCATCGTCAACGCGACACGGCGATGTGCCGCGTTTGATGTGATTGCCGGGTCTGTTGGCATTGCAGCTCCGCCAGGCCCGTTGGGTGTGCTGAGAAGCGCCGGACTCTCCAGGCGCCTCCGCGCACCGATTGTCAGAACATGCCGGCGCTGGGGCAGGTGGCGGCCAGCGGGCATCGCCCGCATTCGGGGCCGCGGGCATGGCAGGTGTCCCTGCCATGGAAGATGAGCCGGTGCGACAGGTCGGTCCAGTCACCGGGGTCGAACACCGCGCAGATCTCGGACTCGATATGCACGGGGCCGGGGTGGGGGCTGCGCCAATCGGTGCGCCAGTGAAGCCGCCCCGTCACGCGGATCACATGCGTGTCCACGGGGAATCCCGGCACGCCGAACGCGTTGCCGAGCACGACGTTCGCGGTCTTGCGCCCTACGCCGGGCAGCATGGTGAGCTCGTCCATCGTGCGCGGCACCACGCCGTCGTAGCGTTCGAGCAGCGCACGCGACAGGTCGATGGCGCGCCGCGCCTTGGTGTGGAAGAACCCCAGGGAATGAATGATGCGCTCCACGTCCTCCACGTTCGCTCCGGCAAGGGCCTGGGCGTCGGGGTAGCGGCGGAACAATTCGGGCGTGACCTTGTTGACCTGCTTGTCGGTGGTCTGCGCCGACAGCATCGTTGCCACGAGCAGTTCGAAAGGATTGCTGAAGTCCAACGCGCACACCGGGTGCGGGTAGACCTCGCACAGGATCGCGTATTCGTCATGCATGCGCGCATGGCGCGCCTTCGCGCTTTCACGGGGCATCGACAGACCTCGCCTCAGTTCTCGGCGTCGTCGAGGTCGGAATCGAGATCGGAGTCCAGGCCGTCGCCATCCGAGCTCTCGGACTCCTGCGGCGGGTCGAAGCGGTAGCCCACGTTGCGCACGGTGCCGATGAGATGCTCGTATTCGCCGCCCAGCTTGGCGCGCAGACGCCGGATGTGCACGTCCACCGTGCGCGTGCCGCCGTAATAGTCATAGCCCCACACCTCTTGGAGCAGCTGCGCGCGGGTGAACACGCGCCCCGGGTGCATGACGAGGTATTTGAGCAGCTCGAACTCCTTGTATGCCAGGTCGATGGGCTTGCCGCGCAGGCTCGCGGTGTAGCCGTTCGTGTCGACCACGAGGTCGCCGCAGTGGATCACGCCCTCCTGGGTGTCGAACGAGGCGTTCGAAGCGCCCGGTGCGGCGGGCATGGAGGGCGTCCTGCCGCGCTCGGCGATGAGGCGCAGGCGTGCTTCGAGCTCGGCGGGGCTGGCGGATGCGATCACCACGTCGGCGACGCCCCACTGGGCGTTGACGACGGTGAAACCGCCCTCGGTGAGTACCAGCATGATGGGGGTCGACAGCCCGGATGCGTGGATGAGCCGGCACAGCGTGCGCGCGCTCGCCAGGTCGTCGCGGGCGTCGATGAACAGGATCGTCGATTCGGGCATGCGCACGAGCGAGGCTGCATCGAGGGGCAGCACGCGCACACGGTGCGACAGCAGCGCAAGGGAGGGCAGGACGGTCGCGGGGTCCTGCGTGTTGGTCATCAAGGTTAAGTCTGTCATAGCTCTACCTCCTTGCGGGCCGATCGGAGTGTTAGCAGATGCGTTTTCCGTACATATTGCGAAATATTGCGGACGTGAACCAGTTTAATCACGCCGAGGTTTCGTAGACCTGCATTGTTCGTTAACGTGGAATTTACGATGCACGCCACGAGGGGTGCGAGCAGGCATCGGATGGATGTGTGTGGATGGACGGCGCGGGGTGGCGAGGATCGGGTTGCGCGGCCAGCGCCGGTCGTCGGCGATTGGTTGGTGCCGCCATGCATTGTGGCGCCCGTGGTATGTCTCGCTCGGTATGCTGGGGTCATATGCGTGCATCGATCGAGGAGGAACGATATGGCCGACCATGATGCGGATTCCCGCCGAGCGGATTCTCTCCAGGCGGATTCCCCCAAGCCGAAGGAATCGCCCACAGCCCTCGGCGTGGCGCCGCTCGTGCAGAACGGCACCGGCATGGTGATGCGCACGCTCCTCGTGGAACTCGTGGGCTACCTGTGCATGGCGGCGCTGTGGTTCGCGCCCGCCACGTCCACCGTGCCTTATGCCGCGTCGCCGTGGGCGGCGTGCGAGGCGTTCGTGTTCGTGGTGATCGTGGCGTTGCTCTACCCGTTCCGGTTGCGTACGCCGTCCCAGATGGCGGCGCGCGTCGCCGCCATCGCAATGGGTCTGGGTGGCCTGGTCGCCAGTTTTCGCGAGCCGATGGGCGGGCGCTGGATGGTGTGGATGGTGGCGCTCGCGTCGCTGCTCGTCATCGGCTCGTTCCTCTACGAACTGCTGCGCGCCACGCGCACGCGCATGATCTTCTCGCTGTCCACCACGATGGCGGCGGGCATCGTCTCCCTGTGCGGCATGGGCTGGTGCATGCTGCCGCAGCTGCACCTGTGGGGCGAGGCCCGGCAGCGCAATCCCGTGGCGGCATGGTTCGTGTTCGCCGGCATGGTGCTGGCGTTCCTGCTGCTGGGATTGGCGAGTTACCTGTGGTCGCGCGGCTCGGCGTCCGTGGCGGACTTCGTGCGCGTGGACGTGGATCCCACGATCGTGGCGCCGTCGGTGCGCAACCTGTGGCTGTGCTGGGGCCTCATCCCCGTGCTGCTCTATGGCGCCGTGGTGGCGGTGGCGGCATGGCTCGTGATTATGCTGCTGTAGGTGCGGCGACGCATTCTGGCGCTGGAACTACCGCGCTTGATTTTCAGCGTTGGATTGCATTGCCAGAGTCTCATCGTCAAGATTTCATTATGTTGTGCAATGGGATTGATTGAAATCCTGTGACGCGCTATGCGCATATGCAAATCGGGCGGAACCACCATGTGATGGTTCCGCCCGATTTGCATAGCGCGTTAGCGAGATAATGAAGCGGTCAGCTTACTTCTCGGAATCGGCGAGGCGCTTGCGAGCGGCAACGATCTCGGCCTCTGCCTTCTCGGCGTTCGTCCAATAGGAGCCAGGCTTGACTTCCTTGCCAGGTTCCAGAGCCTTGTACTGCGAGAAGAAGTGATCGATTTCCTTCTTGTGGAACTCGGAGACGTCGTCGATGTCCTTGATGTCGTCATAGCGCACGTCGGCAGGTACGCACAGCACCTTGTCGTCGCCGCCGGCCTCGTCGACCATGTGGTACAGGCCCACGGCGCGGCACTCGACCACGCAGCCGGGGAACACGGAGATGGGGAGCATGACCAGCGCGTCGAGCGGGTCGCCGTCCTCGCCGAGCGTGCCGTCGATGTAGCCATAGTCATCGGGGTACTGCATGGAGGTGAAGAGGGTGCGGTCCAGGCGCACGCGGCCGGTCTCGTGGTCGACTTCGTACTTGTTGCGCGAGCCGCGGGGGATTTCCACAACGACGTCGAAGGTTTCAGCCATTGGTTTCTCCTTATATATCTATGTGCGTTCCCTGTGGCGTCCTTGCCATGTCTGGTCGCAATTGGCGTGGGCACAGCGCATGACGGGGAAACCTGAGGGGGAACTATGCAATTTTTCGCCCGGTGAATTGGACGCTGGTACTAGGATACGTCGCGGTCGGGATACGTCGCGGCGTGGTGCAATCCGCGAGCATTGCGTTCAGTCTGTTGATTGATTGGCTGAGGCTGATGGGACGGATGACGGCGGGCTAGGCGGATTGATATGATAGCCGCGCTTGATGCGGGATGCCGGAATTGCGGGTGGCCACATGTGGTGCCATGATCCGGATGCCGAACCGCGGAGAACGGTGCAGGAGGATCGATGACTGGCGCAAACAATGCTCGGCGCGATGACAATCGACGCAATGACAATCGACGCGATGATCAGCGTAATCGCGGTGTGCGGAGCTCGGTGAACCAGAGCCCGAATGCTACGAATGCTGCGGGTGCGGTGAATCGGCAACCGATCGCGTTCATCGTCGCATTGGTCGTGATCGCTGTCATCATCACGCTGCTCGCCATCGCCCAGTCGCATGCCGCCGTAAGCCGCCACGAAGGGTATCGCACGGCGCAAGCGCAAACGGCTCAGGCCTCTGAGCCAGAGCCATCCAACGGGTCGGCATCCGCGCAGTCTTCTGGTGCCGCTTCCGATGCCGCTTCCGGCACTGCCTCCAACGCCGCGGCAGGCGCATCCGCCTCTGCCGATGGCTCTGCGAGCGCATCCGCCCAGAGCGTCGACTGGCAGGATGCGACGGGCGGCGCCTACCCGGACGTGAGCCAGGTACAGGACCTCAACGTGCAGGTCTCGCTCGCCGGCCAGCGCGTGTACATCAAGGACGGCGACACCACGCTCTACACGATGATCTGCTCGTCCGGCATGGATGACACGACGCCGCATGGCACGTTCACCGTGCAGTCGCGCGGCGAGAACTTCTTCAACCCCACCGAGCAGATGGGCGCGAACTGGTGGGTGAGCTTCCAAGGCGACTACCTGTTCCACACGGTGCCCACCGACGCGAATGGCGACTACATCGTCTCCGAGTGCGAGAAGCTTGGACGCCCCGCGTCGCACGGCTGCGTGAGGCTCAGCGTCTCGGACGCCAAGTGGATCTACGACAACGTGCCCGACGGCACCACCGTCGTCATCGCCTGAGCGGCGCCGTCCTTCTCTTTGTGCCCGGCCTCGTGCCGGGCTTTTTCATGCGTGGAGCCCCATTGCGTGATGACACCTTTGCGTGGTGCTTACTGTTCGTTGTCGCTGGCATTGCCGCCGCGCGGTCCGTTCCACAGGATCTGGTCGTTGCGGGAGGCGGTGGACAGCAGTCGTTCGATGGCGATGCGCGCCAGCTGCTGGGTGATGGGCGACATATCCCAGCCCTGGCGCGTCACGAGCGCAAAGGTGTCGAACAGCGGGTGGTCGAAGGGCGTCGTATGGATGTCGGTGGGGAAGCGCGGCGAGTTCACCACCGCGCTGGGCAGCAGCGTGTCTCCTAGGCCGGCGGCGACAAGCTGCACCGCGGATTCCACCGATTCCACCTCGATCTGCGGTTCCATCGTGACGCCCCGCAATTGCGCGCGCTGCGCCAGCTGGCGGCGCGAGGGGTCGTTCCAGCCGTGGTGCGCGTCATAAAGGATGAGCGGTGCCTTGGGGATGTCTTCCACGCGCATCGGGGTGGCGCAACGCTCGGCGGAGGCGCTCGCCCACACGATCTCCTGCTGCATGATGAGCGTCGTCTCGAGGTCATGCACCGGCACCGGCAGGCATAGCAGACCCGCTTCCAGTTCGCCGGCACGCACCGCGTCGGCGACTTCGAAGGAATTCTGCCCCACGAGACGCAATTTCACATGCGGGTGCGCCCGGCTGAAATCCGTCGCCAGGTCGGACAGCCCGTAATAGCCGGCATTGCGCAAGATGCCGAACGACACCGTGCCGCGCTCGCCGGTGGTGAGCGCTCGCAACGCCGCGTCGCCGCCGATCTCGCCATCGAGCATGCGCTTCGCCCACGGCAGCAGCGTGCGGCCGGCGGCGGTGAGCACAAGCTTGCGTCCCGAACGCACGAACAGCGCGATGCCGTATTCGTCCTCGATGCGCCTCACCAGTTCCGAGACCGTGGGCTGCGTCATCGCCAGCTGCTTGGCGGCGGCGGTGAACGATCCTTCGGTGGCGGCGAAGTAGAAGGCCTGAATCTGGGTGAGCGTCATCATGAAGGCGATTGTGGGGCGACGGGGTTACGCGAAAGTAAAACGCCGATCGCATCCGTCACACAGATGAAATCAAAGGTAAAACCTATGGAAAGCCAAGGAACTAGGGGTCTTGTGCCGCGTGTCGCAGCTTCGTACTCTCAGGGTTTGTGATCGCACGGAACACACGGGGCCGCAGCGAACGGAATGCGAATTCCGTGTCTGTGACTCGGTGGGACCGCATAAGTAGACCAGCCACCGGGCCATCTCGGTCCGCCACAAGCAAAGGACACACCATGACCTACGAAATCGCACCCAGCCGCATCGCCACCAGCATCACGACCGCACGCATCGACGCCGAGGGCCTCGACGCCAGCGCCGAGCTGCGCGAGGAATCCGCCATCGAGGCGAGCGCGGATGCCGCCGCCGAGGGCGAAACCTCTGGCGCGGCAGCCGCGGCATCCCATACGATGGGAGGCATGAAGGCAATGCGCAGGGAAAGCGATTCGCTCGGCTCCAAGCTCGTGCCCGCCGAGGCGTACTGGGGCGTGCACACGCAGCGCGCCATCGAGAACTTCCCGGTGAGCGGCGTGCCGGTGAGCAGCCACCCCGAGCTCATCCACGCTTACGCACTCATCAAGCAGGCATGTGCCCGCGCCAACGCCGAGCTGGGCGGCATCAGCGACGAGCAGCTCGCGCTCATCGACCAGGCGTGCTCCGAGCTGTTCGCCGGCGCGTTCGACGACCAGTTCCCCGTCGACGTGCTCCAGGGCGGCGCCGGCACGAGCACCAACATGAACGTCAACGAGGTCATCGCCAACCGTGCGCTCGAGATCGGCGGCTACAAGCGCGGCCAGTACGACGTGATCAACCCCAACGACACGGTGAACAAGTCGCAGTCCACCAACGACACCTATCCGGCGGCATGCCGCCTCGCCCTCGTGTTTGCGCTGCGCCCCGTCATCCGCGCGGCCCGCGCGCTCGCGATGTCGTTCCGCACGCTCGCCCGCCGCAGCAAAGACATGGTCAAGCTCGGCCGCACCCAGCTGCAGGACGCCGTGCCGATGACCTTCGGCCAGGAATTCGGCGCCTACGCCTCGGTGCTCGAGGACGACGCGGCGAAGCTCACCGCCCAGATCGACGCGCTGTGCGTGGTGAACCTCGGCGGCACCGCCATCGGCACCGGCATCTGCGCCGACGCCCGCTTCCGCACGGTGGTGGCGCACAAGCTCAGCTATGTCTCCGGGCTTTCCATTCGCACCGCCGACGATCCGATCGCCGCCACGAGCGACATGGCGGACTTCGTGGACGTCTCCTCCCAGCTCAAGCGCCTCGCCGTGCACCTGGGCAAGACCTGCAACGACATCCGCCTGCTCGCCTCCGGCCCGCAGTCCGGCCTGCAGGAGATTCACATCCCCGCACGCCAGGCTGGCTCGTCCATCATGCCCGGCAAGGTGAACCCGGTCATCGCCGAGTGCGTGAACCAGGCCGTGTTCACGATCTTCGGCATGGATGCCACCGTCACCGCCGCCGCCGAGGCCGGCCAGCTGCAGCTCAACGCTTTCGAGCCCGTCACCGTGCATGTGCTGCTCACCGGCATGGGCGTGCTCGCCAAGGCGATGGACACGCTGCGCGTGAACCTCGTCGACGGCATCGAGCCCAACGAGGAGCTGGGCCGCTACCGTGCCGAGCACAGCGCGTCGATCGCTACGTCGCTCAACGGCTACCTGGGCTACGCCGGCGCCTGCCACGTCGCCAAGCGTGCGCTCCACGAGGGTCGCACCGTCAAGGAGGTCGCGCTCGAGGAAGGCAACATCCGCGCCGAGGTGCTCGACGACCTGCTCGACCCGGCGAACCTCACCCACGCTGCGGATGCCGAGGAGTAAGGATTCGGAGTAGGGGCTCGCGGAGAGTTCGGCTGAAAGGCCGAGCGGAATAAGACAAGGCGGCTGCCGTCCCACTGCATTGCAGCATGGCAGCCGCCTTGTGCATGCGTTGGATTGCGCTGTGGAAGGTGTGGAAGGTGTGGAAGGGATCGGGCCCATCCGCTGCGTGATGTGCTCTACGCTTGCGGCACGGTGATCTCGCCGGCGATCGAGCGCCCCATCCAGTCAGTGAAATCAGCGCCCTTCACGCCTTGGGAGAGCAGGAACACGATCTTCGCATACGCCGCCTCGAGCGTCATGTCGCCGGTGCCGATGGCGCCCGCGCGGGCGAGTGCATCGCCGGTCTCGTAGCGGCCGAGCATCACGTTCGCCTGCTGGCATTGCGACGCCACCACCACCGGCACGCCCTGCTCGGCGGTGCAGGCGATCACGTCGGCGAAGCCGGGCTCGTCGCTGGGGATGTTGCCCACGCCATAGGCGCGCAGCAGCACTGCTTCGGGCAGCGGGTCGAGCATAGCGGCGAGACGGGCGGCGCTCATGCCGGGCGCCACGTCGATCACCGCCACGTCATGCCGCGTGTACGGGGCGGGGTGGTGCCAGCCTTCGCAAGGATTGTTGAACGGCTCCCACTCCCACGGCGTGCCCGTACAGGCGAGCGTGCCGGTGGAGGGCGCGCGGAAACCTTCGAACGCCCAGCTCGAGGCCTTCGTCACGCGGTTGCCGGCGAAGAGGTGGTGGCCGAAGAACAGACTCACGCGTTCGTGGGCGCTGCCAGCCCTGCCGCTGAGCGCGGCGTTGAGGGCGCCTGTCATGTTCGCCGCCGCGTCGGATTCGATGCGGCCGAGCGGATGCTGGGAGCCGGTGAAGATGACGGGTTTGCCGAAGTCGGTGAGCGCATAGGAGAGCGCTGCCGACGAGTAGCTCATCGTGTCGGTGCCATGAAGCACCACGAACGCATCGGCGTCGTCGTGGTGGGCGAGCAGGTCGTCGATCATCGTCTGCCAGTTGTCGGGCGTGGCGTTCGACGAATCGATGAGCGGATCGAGCTGGGTGAGGCTTACCTGGTCCGCGGTGAGCTCGTCGCTGCCGGAGAGCAGCTGGCGCAGCCAGCCGGCCATGTCCGCGCCCGGCACGAGGCCGTGCTCGGACTCGATCATGCCGATGGTGCCACCGGTGTAGGTGATGTGAATGCGCATGGAATCTCCTTTTTAGGTGTCTCCTTTATTGATTTATTGACGGGCTTATTGACGGAACTGGCCGAGGGCGTGCACCAAGTCGGCTGTGTTTTCAAGCCCGCCGGCTCTCACGCCTGCCGTCGCCGTCAAGTAGGTCAGGCGGCGGCGAAATCGTCCGAGAGCTCCTCGATCGAGTCTTCGTCCGCGTCGTTGTCGAGGATCTCGTCCATGAGGCTGCCGTTGATGCGGCCGCGCACGGCGAACCACCCGGCGATCATCGCGATGACGACGACGCCGAACAGCGCGAGCGTCCACCTGCCGGACGTGCTCGTGAGATTTGAGACGACCACGAGCGTGAAGAATGCGAGCGCCAGGTAGTCGGTGAATGGGGCGCCGGGCATGTGGTACTCCGGGCGGGTCTCGGTGCCGGCCTTCACGCGGCGCAGGAATGCCAGGTGCGTGATGAGGATGGACGACCAGGTGCCGGCGATGCCGATGCCGGCGAGGTTCATGATGATGTCGAAGGCATCGGAGGGCAGCACGGCGTTGAGCACCACGCCCAGCAGGCCGAGCACGGATGTGATGATGATGCCGCCATAGGGGATGTGGTTGCGGTTCATGCGCGCCGCGAAACGCGGGCCGGAGCCCGCCACCGCCATCGAACGCAGCGTGCGGCCGGTGGCATACAGGCCGGCGTTGAGCGAGGAGAGCGCGGCGGTGAGCACCACCACCTGGATCACATCGCCGGCGTGGGGGATGCCCAGCCCGGCGAAGAACGTGACGAACGGCGACTGGCTGGAGGAGTACGCGGTGTAGGGCAGCACGAGGGCCATGAGGATCACCGAGCCCACATAGAAGCCGAAGATGCGCACAATCATCGAATTGATGGCTTTGGGCAGCACTTTCTTCGCTTCCTTCGCCTCGCCGGCGGCTACGCCCACCATCTCGGTGCCGCCGAACGCGAACACGACGCCGAGCGTCAGGGCGAACACGGGCGCGATGCCCTTGGGGAAGAACCCGCCGTAATCGGTGATGTTGTGCAGACCGGCGTGGTAGTCGCCCACCGGCGCACCGGTCACGATGGCCCAGATGGCGATCGCCATGAACGCAAGGATCGTGGCGACCTTGATGGCGGCGAACCAGAACTCCGCTTCGCCGAACGCCTTGACGCTCAGCATGTTGAGCGCGAACACCGCCGCCAGGGCACACAGCGCGAGCACCCACTGCGGCACCGGCTGGAACGCCTTCCAGTAATGGAAGTACAGCGCCACGGCGGTGATGTCGGCCATCACGGTGGTGGACCAGTCGAGGAAGAACAGCCAGCCGGTGATGTATGCGCCTTTTTCGCCGAGGAATTCGCGTGCGTAGGACACGAACGCACCGGAGGACGGGCGGCGGATTGCCAGTTCGCCGAGCGCACGGACCATGAGGAACGCGAAGATGCCGCACACCGCATATGCGATGGTCAGGCCGGCGCCGCCTTGAGCGAGACGTCCGCCCGCGCCGAGGAACAGGCCGGTGCCAATCGAGCCGCCGATGGCGATCATCTGGATGTGGCGCGGTTTGAGGTCTTTCGCGTAACCGGCGTCGCTTTTGTCGACCGCTTGGGTGACCGGAGCTGCTGATGCGGATTGGGCTGCCGGTGCCGATTGGTTCGCGGAGGATGCGGATTCGGTCGCGGATGCAGGCGGCCTGCTGCCGGACGCGCTCTGCTCTTGGTGTTGTTGTGATGCCATCTGGGTCGGATTCCTGGTTTCTGGTGTGATTGCTGGTTTGCCGCAGGCTTGGGCGTTTGCGGTTTTCGCGCCGGTATGGGCGGAAAGTGTGTGAAGGGATGCCTCAGGGCCGATGCCGCGGTACTCCTTCGCGCATGGCGTGAACGGGTGCCTTGAAATGTGCCCGACCCCCGATTACGTCAAACGTTTGACGTCAATGATAACGCAGGCTGTGACGCTGGCGTCGCGGCGTCTTGAATCGGCCAGTTCAATCGTCGGCGCTCGCGCAGCGGGTTGGCACCGCCGCATCGGCAGCCCTATGGGCGGGCGCGTCGGGTCGTCGGTAGGTCCAAGTCCAGTGCCCCCGACTCGTTTACGGATACGACCGTCACCCGCGCAGTCCGCTCGTCCAGAACAGAACCCCCCGGCACACCTACGGGTGCAGCCATCATCTGCGCAGTCCACTTCGGCTTGAGCGGAACGCCCGGACACGCCTGTGGGCGCAATCGGCAATCCGACTGGCGTGGCGATTTCGCAATGGACGCCCCGTCGCGTTGACGGATGCAATCGGCAATCCGACTGGCGTGGCGATTTCGCCATGAACGCCCCGTCACGCCTGCTGGTGCAACGTCTGCCGGGATTGGCGGCGATGTCTTCGGCTTAATCCGCTTTCGATGCAGTGGCAATGCCCTTGGATTTGAAAAGCCTTTGAAGTAATCGATAGTCGCGATGATTATTCGACGACTCGTGAATCGGCACCGCTGCTCTGAAGGTTTCTGCCGTTGATCTCCTCGGATTCGTCGTCCTTATCATCCTCGTCGTCTTCTTCGTCTTGAGCACGCGTCGCCCGCATCGCGGCGATGATCCACACGCTCAGCGCGATGCCGATCAGACCGGCGATGACTTCCGTGATGCTTGGGATGTTCGCGCCTGAAGTCAAGGAAACGATGCCTTGCGCGAGCGATACGATCGACAGCGACCCGAGTGCGAGCACAATCAGCGGTGCCATGGGCTGCAACGGTTGCGAGATGCGCATTGATATCCCCTCTTCGTATTGCTTCTCTTTGCTGTGTTGTCTCTTTGTCTGTTTGTCGGTTTGTCTGAGGTGTCTTCCCATGACGAGCCGGTAACATCCGTACTCGGCGGTTCGCGTTGCCGGTGTGTCGGTCTGGCGTCGCGGATGAGCGCTGACTGAATGCCTCGGACGGTGAGAATGGCCGGGTACACAAAAACCGTGACCGACGAATGTCAAATCACGGTTTTCATTGATGTGGTAGCGGGGCATGGATTTGAACCATGGACCTCTGGGTTATGAGCCCAGCGAGCTACCGAGCTGCTCCACCCCGCGTCGGCTGCTTCAAGCAGCAGTCATCTACTTTATAGGACGACAGGGAATTGTCAAATCGGCGTGCCGTTCAGCCCACAGCGGATTGCGGGGGAGCTGCTTGGCGGCGACGGTCGGGTATTTGCATGGTTGCGCGCTGGGTGGTTACTGGTTGCATGGTCGTGTGTTCTCGCGTTGGCGGCGTTGGTTGGCGTATGTTGCGGCATGCTTGCTCAGCCGTACGCGTGTGGAAGCATCGTTTTATCAAGGGTATTGCGCAAGAATCGTATGTCGCGGTATGCGTGGCCGGTTGGATGTTGGTGGTCTTGCGTTACTGCCGGTTGTATCTGGCGGGTTGTGTATGTCGTGACATACGCAGGTGGCTGTATCCGGAGAGTTCCGGATGGTGACCGTGGGTCTGCCGCACGTTGCGTATGTATCGGTATACGTGAGTCGCCGCTTGTCGGATGGTTGGGGTTGTGCCCGATGGTGTTCCGCCAGTTGTGTATGTACCGGCATGCGTATCGCAGCAGATGCTGGTGGATTTGGGAGAGGACGTGGGGGATTTGCAGGTTGGGTATGCGCGGGCATGCGTGTTCGGCTGGATGTCGGTGGTCTTGCGTTACTGCCGGTTTGTATCTGGCGAGTTGCGTATGTCGTGGCGTACACAACTCGCCAGATGCCGGCGGGCTTGGGCTTTTTGCGGTGATGTTCCGCAGGTTGTGTGTGTCGTAGGATACGTGCCACGCGACTCATATGACTTGACGTGGACGGGTCGGCCGTCCGCCACCGTGCAATGGTGCCAGTGTGAGGAGTGGCGCCGGCGTTGTGTGAGGATTTGCTCGCACGGTGGCGGGTTGGGTGGTTGGATTTTGGTTGGTGTGCTTGCGTTGGGGCCCGTTGTGTGAGGATTCGCTCGCACAATGACCGATGCGGTGGTCAGGGCCGGTTATCTGGGTGGCCCTAGGGGTCGTTGTGTGAGGATGGGCTCGCACGGTGGGCCTGCGATGGTGGGAATCGGTGCGTGGGGAGGGTGCGGGGTGCGTTGTGTGAGGATCGGCTCGCACTCTGACTGGGTACATGATCTGCCGCTTGCAGTCAGCGGTCGTGCCGCCTGCCCCGTCCGCCGACAATCGCGTGCCTTGCCAGTCTCGTCCGCCAGTAACCCCACCCCGCTCTGCCGCACCCCGCCCTGCCGCACTCCGCCCTACCGCACACCGCCCTACCGCGCCTCGCTCTACCAAACCCCGCCATCCGGTCACATTTCAGCCGACGTCAAACACATATCAGCCCAGCGGCGATAATGGAATCATGCCTATCAAGATTCCAAGCGGCCTGCCCGCACGTGCCATCCTCGACTCCGAGCGCATTTTCGCGCTGGAGAAACCTGAAGCTGAGCGCCAGCGTGTGCGCCCGCTGCGCCTGGTGATCTTGAATCTCATGCCGAAGAAAATCGAGACCGAAACCCAGTTGCTACGGCTGATTTCGAAGTCCCCGCTGCAGGTCGAGGTCGATTTCATGAAGACCTCGACCCACGAGTCCAAGCACGTCAGCGCCGACCATCTGGTCAAGTTCTACGAGAACCTTGATGCGTTCCGCGACAACTATTACGACGGCTTCGTCGTCACGGGCGCGCCGGTGGAGCACCTGGAATTCGACCAGGTCGATTACTGGGACGAGTTCAAGGAGATTCTTGACTGGGCAGGTTCGCACGTGTTCTCGACGATGTATCTGTGCTGGGGTGCGATGGGCGCCCTGCACTACCGGTACGGTGTACGCAAGCATCTGTTGCCGCAGAAGCTGTTCGGCGTCTATCCGCAGTATTTGCAGGACGAGTATTGCTTCTTGACCAACGGTTTCGATGAAATCGCGCTGCAACCGCATTCCCGGCTCGCCGGTGTGGACGAGGACGATATCGCGGCGAATCCCGACCTCCAGGTGCTCACGTGGGGTCCGGAGTCCGGCCCCGGACTGATTGCGACGCGTGACTTCTCCGAGGTGTTCGCGCTCGGCCACTGGGAGTACGGCAAGATGACGCTCGCCGAGGAATACGAGCGTGATATGGCCAAGGGGCTGACCAACGTGCCGTTCCCGGAGAACTATTTCCCGCACGACGACCCCAAGCTTGAGCCCTTGTTCAGCTGGCGTGCCCACGCGAACTTGTTGTGGCGCAACTGGCTGAACTGGGTCTACCAGACCACGCCGTACGACCTGCGTGAAGTCCCGCGGTTGCGTGCGGAGAAGCGTTTGGGTACGGACCGTTCGATCCGTCATGCGCCGGGTGCGCCGCGAGGTGACGGGTACGCCCCGCTGATCAAGGACGGTTATGGCCTGATTAAGGACGATTATGCTCAGGACGAACGCGTGCGTTCTGCGACATCGCCCGCTCCCGCCGGCCCGGTGGCCGACGGCGCCGATGCCTGACTGCTGACCTGTGCGCGCTGTCCGGATATCGGACAGCAACGTCCTGCGTAGCGTTCGGCAATTCGGGTCGTTTTATCTAAAAACGGTTCGAGATTGTGAAAGAATTGTTACCAAGCCGCAGGAAAACGTCGTACAATCTCCACGTAGCCGTTCGGAGTTGAAGGCAGGTGCCGGCCCCCGTCGGCGCCCGACCTACTCGCCACGCCATGTGAGTTTGCGCCGAAATCTTCCGGTCACATTCGCTCAGGGCGTTGGGCTAAACTGACAGCTGTTACGAGAAGTAGGAGGCGTAGATGGTGTCACAAGTCAGCGCGCAGCTCGTGCTCGCGGCCAAGACGGGTCCTGAACTGCCCTCGATCGACGATTTTCTTCCCGATCCGATTCTGTTCCAGGGCACGCCGTTCGCCATTAATCGCATCATTCTTATTCGAATCGTTGCCACTATCGTGCTGCTGCTGGTGATGTGCATCACGGCGAAACGTGCCAAGCTCGTTCCGGGTCGTTGGCAGGGACTGATCGAGACGCTGCTCGAATTCGTCCGCGACAATATCGTCTATCAGGTGATGGGCGAGGAACGTGGACGCCGATATGTGCCGATGATTACCACACTGTTCTTCACGATTTTCGCGTTCAACCTGTGCGGCGTCATCCCTGGCATGAATATGGCGGCCACCGCAACGGTGACGATGCCACTCGTGTTCGCACTGTGGACTTTCGTGCAGTATTGGATTGCCGCTTGCAGGGAGAAGGGATTCTTCAAGTACCTGCGCGGCGAGCTTATGCCTCCCGGGGTTCCGCTGCCGATTGATATCATCCTCGGCCCGATCAACCTGCTCGAGGTGCTGATCAGTCGCCCGTTCTCGCTGACCGTCCGACTCTTCGCCAACATGATCGCAGGCCACCTTCTGGTCGCAACCTGCTTGGCGTTCACCCAGTTCTATCTCATCGAGTCGCCGAATTGGGGCATCAAGCCCGTCGGCGCACTGTGGCTGCTGGGCGGTTTCGCGTTCGTATGCTTCGAGATGTTCGTCGCGGCGCTTCAGGCGTACGTGTTCGCGATCCTCTCGACGGTGTACATCAACCAGAGCTATCCGGAGGTCGAGTAATTCGACCGTGCCTGGCGCGCCATACGCGCTGTGCAAAGGATCGCAACGGTGCTAGGCGCGGTCGCCCATAGCGGCCGTGTCCTGCCCGGCATCGTGACAACGATGCGCAATAATTGAATCAAGCGAATGCACCGGTGTCTTGGGGCGCCGTGCAGAACACACTTCGGTCCCGTGCCGCGGGGCCGTGTACCATGTCAGATTTCGGTAAGAAAGGACAACACATGGATATCATCACTCTCGCCGAGGTTGCAGGCAACATCAGCGTTCTGGGCTACGGCGTCGCCGCCATCGGCCCTGGCATCGGCATGGGCATCCTGGTCGGCTAGGCCCTGGAGAGCACCGCTCGCCAGCCTGAGGTCTCCGGCCGCATCCAGACCCTCATGTTCATCGGTCTGGCAATGATCGAGCTGCTCGGCCTGCTCGGCTTCGTCGCCTTCGTCATGGCCAAGTGAGCATCTGCGAACGCAAGCTTCACCAATAGTCAAGTAGAAACCCGAGCAAGAAAGGAGAACACCCATGCCACTGGCAGAGAAAAGCGGTATTTCGCTGTTTTTGCCTGAAACGTATGACATCGTGTGGTCATTGGTCATTCTCGTTGTCATCGCGGTCTGCTTCTACAAGTACGTCATGCCGAAGTTCCAGGCTGTCTTCGACGCCCGTGCGGCCAAGATCGAAGGCCGTATGGCTCAGGCCGAGAAAGCACAGAAAGACGCTGACGAGGCCAAGAAGAAGTATGAGGACCAGCTCAGCCAGGCTCGTGTCGAGGCATCGAAGATCCGCGACGACGCCCGTGCTGAAGCGTCCCATATCATCGCCGATGCACGTTCGCGCGCTGAATCCGATGCGGCCCAGATCACTGAGAACGCCCAGCGTTCGATTGAATCCCAGCAGAAGCAGGCTCTGGTGAGCTTGAAGGGTGAGGTCGGCACGTTGGCCACGGCTCTGGCAGGCAAGATTCTCGGATCCGAGTTGAGCTCGAGCGCCACCCAGACGCAGATGCTCGACAAGATGATCGACGAGATGGATGCAGACAGCAACAAGTAAGCGAAGGAAGTGAGATTACATGCGAGGAGAGGCATCACGCATCGCAGACCGCGTCTCGCGTGACTCGCTGGCGCCGAAACTGAAGGCGACCGGTGAGGATGCCTGGCGCGTAGGCAACGAGCTGTTCGCCGTCACCGATCTGCTCGACCACAATGTCCAGGTCGAACGGGCGCTGACCGACCCCGCACGTCCCGCTGCCGACAAGACCACCATGGTGCACACGCTGCTTGAAGGCAAAGCGCATCCGATGACCGTTGAGATCCTTGACGATCTGGTGCAGCGCCGCTGGAGCAAGCCGCATGATATCGCGAACGCGGTCGAGGATTTCGGCGTGGACGCGATGATGTACTACGCGGATGCGACCGGAACCACCATGAAGGTGTCCGTAGAGCTGGCCGAGCTCCATTCGGCCCTGCTCAACATGCCGGTGGTCCGCACCCGCCTGTACGACGAGCATTCCTCGGCTGAGGCGCGCGTCACATTGCTGCACAACGTGTTGTCCGGCAATGAGATCAGCAAAGTTACCATGCGCCTTGCCGAGCACGCCACGGCTAATCCGCGCCACCGTCGTTACCTTGCCACCATCCAGTGGCTGATCAACAAGCTGTCACGGCATATGGGCGAATCGATGGTCACCGTGACCACCGCGGCTCCGCTGTCTGACGAGCAGATTGACCGGCTGACCAAGATTTACACCAAGCGCACCGGCCATGCCGTGCACATCAACTCGGTTGTAGATCCGACGGTGTTGGGCGGCATGCGTGTGCAGATCGGCCACGAGGTCAACGACAATACGGTGATCGCCCAGCTGAACAAGCTCAAGCGCAGCGTGCAGGTCACCGCCTGAACGGGTAGTGGCACGAGTCGTTTCCGTGTGAAAGCGCGAAAGACTTACATGAACAAGAACAATAAGGAGTGATCATGGCAGAACTTACCATTGATCCCGCCGCGGTACGCAAGGC
>JAQXZM010000007.1 GCA_029227215.1 Bifidobacteriaceae bacterium
CGTGTGCGCCGACGCGCACACGATCCGGCCGATAGGCGACGCACGAGGTCATTCCCAGAGAGAACTCCCCCCACCGTGTACTCCATCGCGCACACGATCCGGCAGATACATGGCTGACGGCAGCCCACGAGCCATATTCCCTGCCATCGTGCGCGCCACAGCACACACAAATGACCGATAGCAGCCGAATCAGGCTTTCTGAAAGGGATATTGTCTGACCGTGTGCGCCATCGCGCGCACGGTCAGGCGGGCAGGCGATGCACGGAGTCCTCCCAATCGTCATTTCCCTCACCAGTTGTGCCACCCCGTGCCTGGGCAAGCCGGATTGTGCTTCACAATGCAATCCACCCCTGAATATCGCCCCTGAATCACATCTGGCGAATCGCTTTCGCGCGCAGCCATTGCGACAGGTGGGCGATATCATTCGACTCGTAGTAATCAAGCAGGACGTCCCGGAACTCCTTGCCCATCAATTCCGCAGGGAGCGCAAGCACGCCCACACCATCATGGATGAGCGAATGATTGGCAGCCATGACCGCGGTGCGTTTGTTGCCGTTGCTGAACCACTGCCCACGGCAAACGGCGCCGAACAAGTTAACCGCCCGCTCGATGGGATCCTCGATAGCATTGCACATATCAATCTGCTCTTCGATGGATCCGTACACTGGCGTATCCGGTATCCAATCGGTGCCAGAGATACCCACGGGTACGGTACGCATTCGCCCTGGCTCTTGCTCAATACCCTCTCCCACCAGCCTGTTGTATTCGCTCAGATACGCCCAATCCACCGGCCAATCCACGTTATCGAACAGGAACTGCCACGCATGCTTGAGGTTGTTGACAACCCGCACGGTTTTCCCCCTGACGCCATCAGGGGCGACACCTTTGAAAATATCCGCCGTCTGCGGGAAAGTAACAGCAACTTCAATATTTGCCGAGCGCCACAGCAAATCAATCAAGTCCTGTTTTGCGCCCTCCATGCAGCGCACACGGGCAGCGGCGATACTTGTCTCAGTCATTTTCGGTCCTTTCTGCCTGAGACAGGCGATTGCGATCATGAGTGCTTTGGAATCGTTCAAGCTCAGAGTCGCTCAAACCTCCCGGAGCCCGAAGAATCGCATGAGACCGAATCCACGTCCGGTCCTGTCGCTTCATCGCAGCATCCAAATCAGCCGCATACTTGGGGCGCACCCCGAACAAACCGCTATCGTGCACGATGCCCAGATCGTTTGCTGCAAGCAATGCCAGCAATGGAGAGTACTCCCATAATGACATTGCGCAAGACACCTGGTCCTGGCTCATCGAGACCGCAGGCACCGCGATGCTCAGCCGATCAGCGAGGCGAGGCAGCATCTGGTTGAGCGGTGCATACGGTTGATCGAGCATGTCTTGAAAAGCGTCATTGACTCGCCCCACGAGGTCAACGTCATCGACATCGTTCAGCCCATCAATCAACCCTGTATCAACCAGATACGAGATGGCCGACGCATCAAGCTCTCGCACCGCACCGCACACGCGCCACACCATGTCATCGCGCTTGTCGAGAAGAAGCTGATACGTCGCGTTTGGTACGGAATCGTTCCAAGACATTGAGCGTTCCTGACCCATGCAACCGCCCTGCTACTCCACGTTGCCGGGGCGGAGGAAGGCAAGGGGCTGGGCGTGGTGGAGGCTCCACTGGGCGAAGGGCTCGGTGCCGCCGAGCACCGCGATCGAGGCGGGCGAGAAGCCCAGGCTCATCTCGCTGAGCGCCTTCGCGCCCTCGCCTTGCACACTGGAGTCGGAGAGCCACTGCGCTGCGATCGACACCGTGGGTTCGTGGCACACGATGAGCAGCGTGTGGTCAGTCGGCTTGGTGTGCACGAGTTCGTCGAGCAACGCCTGCATGCCGCCGTCGTACAGGTCCATGTGGTAGCGGGCATCCGGCCCGTCGCCGAACACCTTGAGCATGCGGTCGGTCGTCTGGCGGGCGCGCTTGGCGGCGGACGACGCGATCACGTCGGGCACAAGTCCCAGCCCTTCGAGCGTCTTCGCCATCGCCTTCGCCTGCTTGCGGCCCTTGTCGGTGAGCTCGCGACCCGCGTCGCCGTTCTTCGAAAAGCCTTCCGTCTTGCCATGCCTCATGAGCATGAGCACATACGGCGTGGATTTCACAGCCTTCGCAATCGCATCCATGTCAGCGCTCATCCGAATCCTCCTTCACGGAATCCTTCGCGGAATCCCTCATGGAATCCCCTGCCGCCGCCGCTCCGCCTTGCAGCCTGGCCTGCTCCCCCACCTGGCGGTCGAGGTCGCGGATCACCTTGCGCACCTTGCGGTCCGAGATATCGCGCAGCTCCAGGGTGTCAAGCCCATCGGCGCCGGCCTTGTCTATATCGGTATACACGTCCTTGGTGGCGCGCTCCTTCTTGTGGAGCGCCTGCACGCCGTCCGCCATCGCGCGGGTGATGAACAGGAACCCGGTGTGCGCGATCATCTGGTGGTTCGGCCGCACCGAGAGCCCCTCCACCTTCCACGTGCGCTCCAGCGTCTCCTGCACGTCCGGCACGGTCCATTGGCCGGATTCGCGCACCGCCTCGGCGAGACGGCTCAGCTGCGTGGTGGTGGTCACATACGCCACGAGCACGCCGCCCGGCTCGATCACGCGATGCGCCTGCTCGAGCCGGTTCCACGGGTCGAGCATGTCGAGCACGATGCGGTCGAAGCTGTGCGCGGGCAAGGTGGCGGCGACGGAGTCGAAGTCGCCGACGCGCAGGTCCCACCACTGGGGGCGGAACCCGAAGAACAGCGTGGCGTTCTGCTCGCAGATGTGCGCGAACTCGGGGCGCAGCTCGATCGTGGTGAGGCTGCCGGTCTGCCCCACCGCCTCGAGCAGGTTGATGCCCATCGCGCCGCTGCCGCCGCCGGACTCGAGCACGCGTGCACCGGGGCGGATGTCACCCAGCTGCAGCACGGTCGCGATGTCCTTAGGGTACATGATCTGCGCACCGCGCGGCATCGAGAGCACATAATCCGCGAGGCGCGGGCGCATCACGCACCATGACCAGCCGCCGATGCGGCGCGTGCCCTTCCACGGTTTGCGCGGGTTGAGCGCATGCGCCTCGGCGGCGCTCAGGGGCTCGGCGGCCGGTTGCGGCTGGGTTGCGCCGGCACCAGCACCAGCACCGGCATCGGCGGCGCCGCTCTGCGTTCCGCTGCCATCGGCGGCGCCGCTCACCGTCACCACCACGGTGCCTTCGCTCGCCCCGATGAGCTGGTCGTGGAGGATGTACCCGTGCTCGGTCTGCGTGCGTTCGCCTGGCACGAGCTGCACCGTGATCATCTTGCCCTTGCGGTCGGTCAGCTGCACCTTCTCCCCTGCCTGGAGGGGGCCGCGTCGAATCATGCGATTGTGCCTTTCGTCAGTGTTGTTCAATCAGCGTCGCTCAGTCAATGCCGTCCGGTCAGCCGTGTCCGGCTGGCGCTGCGCGCCTTGTCTACTCTTGTCTATTCTTGTCTATTCTTGTCGATTCTTCTCTATTCTTCCTTGGCGAACGCGCCCCAGCGGGTGCCCGAGTGCACCACGGTGAGCGGGATGCCGAAGAGCGATTCGAGCCGCTCCTCGGTGAAGCCGCCTTCGAGGTCGCCTCGGTACACGATGGTGCCGGGCGCGGGGTCGCCGTCGCGCACGATTACGTTCGCCGCCTCCACCTCGGAGCCGCTCATGCGCCCCATGATCGCCAGGTGGTCGAAGCCCTTGGGGATCTCCTCGAGGCGGTGGGTGACGAGCACCATCGCGCGCGGGCTGTCTTCCGCGGCGACGTCGGTCAGGGCGCGCAACACGAGCTCGCGGCCGCCCAGGTCAAGGCCGGTGGTCGGCTCGTCGAGGATGATGAGGTCGGAGTTCGCCATCAGCGCGCGGCAGATCATGACGCGCGTGCTCTCGCCCATCGATAGGCGCCACATCTGCTTGCCCGCCAGATACCCGATGCCGAAGCGTTCCATGAGGCCCCGGGCCTTGGCGTACTCCTCTTCGGTATAGGTGTCGCGCCAGCG
>JAQXZM010000008.1 GCA_029227215.1 Bifidobacteriaceae bacterium
CCCCACCCCACCCCCCCCCCCCCGACCGTCCTCTTCAAAGAGTCAGCTACGCGAAGCCCCAATCCTAAAAGACCAAGCGTCACCCTTGAGCTTCGATGGAGATGAGGTCGACGGCCTCGCAATCGGCTGGGGCCCAGTCCAGCGACGGCATGTCGAGCGGGTCCATCCAGCGCAGGTTGAGATGCTCGAGGCGCTGGGGCTCTTCGCCGGGCTTGAGGGTGCAGCGGAAGGTGACGAGGGAGATGGTGCCGAAACGGTAGGTGTTGAGAGTGGTGCAGATCTGGTCGCCCACCTCGATGGCGCAGCCGAGCTCCTCGCGAATCTCGCGTTCGAGCGCTTCGCGGTACGTCTCGCCGGGCTTGACCTTGCCGCCGGGGAACTCCCACTTACCGCCGAGGTTCTTGTCGAAGGGGCGGCGGGCGCACAGGATCTTGCCATCGCGCATGATGGCGGCGCCCACCACGGGGATGGTGCCGGGTTGCACCGGCTCAGGGAAGCTGGCGGCGTCAGGCACGCGCAGCTGGGTCTCCGGGGTATTAGTGATGCCAGTGGTGCCGGTGATAGCGCTCACGGCAGCGCTAGCGTTGTCCGTCGATTCGGCGGAATCACCGGAAATCACACCCAGCGCAGCAGACTGAGCGTCAAGATCGTGCTCGGATGCCGCCTGCTCACGCGCAGCTTGTTCGCGCGCGGCCTGCTCGCGTTCGGCGCCCAATGCCACCTTGAGCGGGATGCCGGCATGACGCGCCGTCGAGGTCACCTCTGCGCCAATCATCGCAGCGTTGTCAACCATTGCCTGGCCTGCTTGTGCTCCGTTCATAGCCGCCTCCTTCGTCGCGTCGCTGAATGTGCCATGAATGCCATGATCGCCATGATTCATTGGGGCCGCATCGGCCGCATGCGCTGAATGCGCTGCATGAATCGCATGGGCCACACGGCGAGTGCTCGTCGCGTGGTATGTAGCATTACCACGCGCGGCTTTACATTGCATGGTAGCAACATGAACGTCACCGTTCGATTGCGATTCGTCGACGGCTTCGCGACCTATCGTTGCGTTCGGCATGGTTGCCGGCGCGGCGACGGGACGTGAGGCCTGCGCAGCGGCGGGCATCGTAGCGAACGCAATGGTGCGATCGTCAGAGCACTCAGCAGCATGACGAACGGGCGGAAGCGGCGGGCACAGCAATGCGTTCGTGATCGGCAATTCGCGCGTTTCGGAGGATTCATGCGACTCGTGAGGCTTGCGAAGGTCATTCTGCTCGCGGGGTGCGCGCATCAATTCCCGGAACTCGCGCGGCTCGCGCTGTTCCTGGCGCTCGTTCGGTTCGTGCGACTCCTGCGTCGAACGGAGTCGAACATCTGCATCGTCGCGAACGTCATCATGAATGCCGGTCGACCGCGAATCATCGCATGTCTCTCGGCGTGTCGCGGGCACGGTAAACCCCACACGCACCGGCTGCGACTCGAACTCCACGGTATACAGCCACTGCGGACCGCTCAGCAATGACGGAACCACTGGCGAGGCGAAAGGAACGAGTTCGCGGGATGCAGGCTGCACCATGTTGAACAGCGCCGTGCCGGATCGCTCTGTGTCGGACTGCGCCGCGTCACGCTGCGCCGTGATGGACGGCATGACTTCAGGCAGCGCCAAATCCGCAATGATGTATTCGCCGCGATAATCCGCCGGCTTGCCGACCAGCGCGCTGCTGCCAATCTCTCCGTTTGAGTTCAGTGCTTCAATGCACAACGCTGTCTCCTCCTTGAACCACGTTGACGTTCGATATAGTACCCCACGTTTTCTCGAACACGCCGATGGACGCCCACGAAACCCCCACAGTGCAACAACACTCGGTTGTCATCAATTATTCCGAGCACCGCGGCAATCCCGCCGCCCGCACATAATGGAGGCAGCAGTACGAAGCAGCACATGCGGGCAGGCATGCGGTCGAAAGGATTCCGACATGGCACAAAAAGCACTAGATGCACAGGTTGCACAGAACGCACAGGAATTGGGAACGCATACCGGGGCGCGCGACCGCGAGCGCATCCGCCGCGCGATGACCGCGTACTTCGTGCTCGGCCCGCAGGACGTGGAACCGCAGGGGCGCACCGTGCTCGACGCGGTGGAGCAGGCGCTGGCGGGTGGCATCACGTTCCTGCAGCTGCGCGCCAAGCCGGGCGACGCGGGAGACATCCTGGAACTCGCGCGGCAGATCAGCGCGGTGTTGCCTGCCGGCGAGCCGGGCGTGGACCGTCCGTATTTCGTGATCGACGACCGCGTGGATGTGGCGTGGGCCGCCCGCCGCGAGGGGCTGCCGGTGGACGGCGTGCACGTGGGCCAGACCGACCTGCCGGTGCGCCATGTGCGGGCGTTGCTCGGCAAGGATGCGGTCATCGGGCTGTCCACCGGGTCGGTGGCGGAGGCCGAGGCGGCGGCGCCGCTGGCGGATGTGATCGATTATGTGGGCATCGGCCCGTATCACGACACGATCTCGAAGGCTGATGCCCCCGATGGCCTGGGCGCCGAGCGTTTCCGTGCCGTGGCGCAGGCGGCTCGCCCGCTGCCCAATTGCGCGATCGGTGGCGTGACGCCCGCCGATGCACCGCAGATTGCTGCGAACGGCGGCGACGGCTTATGCGTCATTTCCTTCATCTGCCGTGCGCCCAGCATCGAACAGGCCGCACGAGACCTACGCTCTGCCTGGGAGAACGCGCGTTAGGGTCGCGCGAATATCTCATATCTGTGCCCTTTTCCGCACCTGCCTTTACGATGGGACTCGAACATGGGCACATTGTCAGTTTTTGCACAAAATGCACTCGGCTGTAAGAGTTTTCGCTCCACGCCGCGACAGTTCCCACCGTTTGCCGCCTATGCATGCCGCATGCGCACCTCGCATGTGCATATCGCGTGCGCACCCGCAGCTTCCTCATTTGCTGCGCATTCGCACGGATTCCCTATGCATTCATCTGCATTGCATGCATTCACACTCACGAATCGCGGCAAACGTAACGTTGTGCACAAGAGAATTCGGAAGATGCGTTCCGTAACGATGCGTTCGCACGGTTGGCTCTTCCGCAGAAGGACTTTGACCATATGAACGCAGCTGAAGAAGCGGTACGCGAAGCGTTGATGGAATCAGGATTCGAATTCCACCACCAATCCCAGGGAGACCACCGACCCTCGGACAAAACCGGCGGCGCTGCCAGCACTGGCAGCACTGGCAATTCAGGGACCAACAATTCTGGAAATCGCAGCCATACCAAGACCAACGCCAAGTCCTACACAGGCGGCTTCCCCAGGGTCAGCGCAGCCACGGCAACAGGCAGGAGCATCGTCAGCGCCCAAGGCGCACGGCAACGCACCAGTCTTCACACAGCAACGCCAATGCCTTCCCCTGCATCCTCTGCTTCGTCCTCTGTACATTCCCCTGCTTCCGCATCCTCGGCTCCCGCATCAGCAGCCACTCACACGCCGGCATTAAGTCAACCCGCAGTGCCCGCACCCAGCATGCCCGCCGCTGCGCTCGACACCGTGACCGCCACTTCCGCCCCCGCCATTCCGGCGGAATCCACGTCTTTGATTGCGAACGCGCAGAATTCAGCCGAATCACCCATCGACGACCCCGCGAATGGCCCGCGTAGCGTTGCAACCGCACAGAATGCGCAAGGCGAACGGCCCAAATCACCCGCATCATCAGCGCAAAATACGCAAAACGCAACGATGGCGGCGTCGGCAGATGCTTCCTCCACCCTTCCGCTTGTCAGTGGCGATTATTCCGCATATTCCGTTCGCGCCGCACGCAACGCCGCCGCGATGAACGCAGCAACCGCAGCGGTATCGAACTACGCAATCCCAGGTCTCACAACGCCGGGCCCCGCGGCACCCGGCCCCGCGGCACAGGCTCCCGCTCAGGGCCGCAAACCGCAGGAATACGGGGCGCAGCCAAGCTATGGCATCCAGAGCCACACCGCCCAAGGCAACGGTTCACAAACCTACCCGGCGCAGGGGCACGGCATCCAGAGCCACGCGAGCCGCAACTTCGGCTCACCGGGGCTCATCGTGCCGGCATCGAACAACGGCTACGACGTGGCGTACACCCCGCGCGGCTCGCACGGCATGTATGCGGCCTACGGTTCGGGGGCTTCCGGCATGGCTCGCGGCGCGGGCATGACGGGCAGCATCGGCATGGCAGGTGCGGGCACGGGCGCCGGCATGATGGGCACCAGCATGATGGGCGCCAGCATGTTCCGGCCCGCGAGCCTTTCCCGTGGGCACAGCACCCAGCGGCCACGCGTGCTCGCCATCGCGGGCACCGACCCAACCGGCGGCGCGGGCATCTTTGCCGACATGAAGAGCATTATGGCGTGCGGCGGCTATGGCATGGGCGTGGTCACGTCGGTGGTGGCGCAAAACACGTGCGCAGTGAGCGGCATCTGGCCGCAGCCTGCCGAGGCGATCACCGCGCAACTGCAGGCGGTTTCGAGCGACGTTTCCATCGACGCCATCAAGATTGGCATGATGGGCACCGCCGATGCCATCAACGCGGTGCACGAGTGGCTTGAAACCACCGATTTCACGCAGATGGGCGGCCTGTGGCGCAAGTCGCGGCGCAAGAAGGAGGCGACGGGCGTCATCACCACGCCGATTCCGCAGCGCACTGCGGGGGCACAGGGTACGCAGGAGGCTTCGGGAACGCAGAGCGCTCCGGGAACGCAGAGTGCGAACGGTGCCCAGGATTCGAGCGAGCAGGGCGGTGCGCGCCTTGCCGACGATGCGCCTATTTCGGCACAAGAAGCCGCTGCTTTGGCGGATGCCGCGAATGCTGGCGCTGCGAGCGCTGCGAATTCAGGCGCCACCGACCCCGCCACCACCGATTCGGGCGGCCGCCCGATCGCCGCGTATCACGGCATGACGCAGCAGGTCTCCGGCAAGCAGCGCCCGTGGACGGTGCTCGACCCGGTGATGATCTCCACCTCCGGCACGCGCCTGCTTGACCCGGCGGCGGAGGGCGCGCTGGCGGAGCTGCTCACGTCCGGGCTCATCGATGTGCTCACGCCGAATCTGCCCGAACTCGCCGCCCTCGTGGGTATGCCCGAGGCACAGACATGGGAGGAGGCCGTGGAGCAGGGCACCAAACTGCTCACCAAGCTCGGCGGCACCACGCGCATCTACGTGAAGACCGGGCACCTCGAGGGGTCCACGAGCCGCGCGGATGCGTTCATCGACGCGTGCACGATGCGCGCCATCAGCCGCAACCCGGTGGTGACGCGCCTGCCCGGCATCAAGATCGACACCCGCAACACGCACGGCACCGGCTGCGCGCTCTCCAGCGCGCTGGCGACGTTCCGCCCGCAGTGCAAGGACTGGCTGGAGGCGGCGCAGCGCTCGAAGGCGTGGATTCGCGGCACCATCAAGCACGCCGACGAGCTCGGCGTGGGCCTGGGTAACGGCCCCATCAACCACGCCTGGAACCTGGTGGACTCCATGCCTCTCGAGGACGTGCCCCACCAGAGCGTGCCCAGCGGCGTGCTCCGCCGCGATATCTAGGCGGAGCGGAGTTGAGTGGAGTGGGGCGAGCCGGGCGAGCCGGCTCGCATTCCGCGAACTTGGCAAAACGACCAACATTCCGAACAATCCGACCCCAAATGCTGGCCACAACCCCAAGCTGGGCAGAATCCTCCTCGCCCAACTTGGCAAAACGGCCAGCATTCCGAACAATCCGACCCCAAATGCTGGCCACGACCCCAAGTTCGGCAGAAATCTGTTCGCCAAGTGCCAACCCACCGAAGCTCAGACTGTCCCGCACCAACCAACCGTGCAATCCCATCCTCGTCCAACTTGGCATAGCGGCCAGCATTCCAAGCCAGACCCTGCCCCGATACTGGTCATAATCCCAAGCTGGGCAGCCGAAGATTCCGCGAACTTGGCAAAACGGCCAGCATTCAGGACCAATCCGACCCCAAATGCTGGTAACAACCCCAAGTTCGGCAGGTTTCTGCTCACCCAGCTTGGCATAGCGTCCGGCATTTGCTCCGGCCCCGGCTTTCCGCCCCGCAGCCCTTTTGGAATTCGGTGTGGCACGGTAAAGTGGCACGGGAATGTAGAAGTCATCTCGCGAGCGCCGCGGGCGCATCGCGCTGCAGAGATCATCGTGCGCAGATCGTTGGAGGGGCAATCATGAAGCATCATCAGACATATTCGGTGGACGCGCTGAACGCGATGCCAATCGGCACCGCTGCACAATCAGTCAAGCAATCAGCTAACGCAAAGCCAGCGCAAAGCCAGCGCGTTGCCGCCGCAGCAGCCGCCAGCACAGCGACCACCGCCATCGACCCCGACCTTGCCGCGGCATCCTGCCTCGCGCCGGCGAGCCGATTCCATCATTCGTTCAGCCAAATCCAAGACCACGCCGCGGCAGCGCTGCGCCACGCCCAGCTCGAACGCAGCACGAAGAAGAGCATCCACGGCCCGTACACCACGCTGCCCAGCCGCGCGCGCGTGCTGTCGATCGAGGGCTCCGATCCGATCGGCGGCGCCGGCACGATGGCCGACATGAAGGCGTTCACCGCGCACGGCGTGTTCGGATACGCCGCCATGACCTGCGTATGCGCACAGAACACACAGGGCGTGACCGACATCGTGAACATGGAGCCGGACTTCCTGCGCAAGCAGCTCATCTCGGTCTCGTCGGACGGCGTGATCGACTCGATGAAAATCGGCATGCTCGGCACCCCCGAGATCGTGGATTGCGTGCGCGATTGGCTCACCGAGCTGCTGCGCACCTACAAGCGCCGCGGCCTGCCGCGTCCGTGGATCGTGATCGACCCGGTGATGTATGCGAAGTCCGGCGATTCGCTGCTCACGCCGGACGCCGAGCAGGAGCTGCGCACCATCCTGCCGATGGCGGACATCATCACGCCGAATGTGCCCGAGCTCGCCGCGCTTGCCGGCTCGAGCGAGATGCCCCGCACGTGGGACGATGCCGTGGCGATGGCGTGCACCGTGGCGCAGGACCTCGGCGTGCGCGTGTACGCGAAGGCCGGCATGTTCGCGCTCGAGGCGAGCGAGAACCGCCCGGAGCCGACTGGGAATTTCCCGGGACTCGACGAGCCTGTGGATAACCGGCCCAGGATGTGCAATGACGTGCTCGTGGAGCCAGGGGTGGCGGACGCTGGCGGCACGGGCGCGGGCGCGGCGGGCACGGCAGCCAGTGCTCGCGCTACTTCCGCCAGCGCTGCATCCGCCCGCACTGCTTCCGCCCGCGCAACCTCTACCGATGCAACCTCCGCCAGTACTGCTTCCGCCAAGCCGCGCATCACCACGCTGTACGGGCCGCGCGTCGAGACCGTGAACGTGCATGGCACCGGCGATTCGCTGTCGTCGTCGCTCGCCGCGCTGCGCCCGCGCTTCCTTGATTGGCGCGAGACCGCGCAAGCGGCGAAGGATTGGATGGTCGGCGCGATCGGCGGCGCCAACGACCTGCACGTGGGCAAGGGCCACGGCCCCATCGACTTCACCTGGGAATCCGCGCCGACCTCCCAGCTGTTCACCGACGAATACTGGGCATTCCTCTCAGTGGCGCACAGCAAGCATCGCGCGAGGATTACGGCTCGGGAGTCTGGCAACCGCGCAAGCCGCGAGAATTCCGCCACTTCGGAGGTCGTCACTGCCCCATTGCGCACCCATTACACGATTGGCTTGCTTGACGCCTACTCCCGTGAGCTCGGTATCGCGGCATCGCTCGCCACGAGCGCCACGGACCGCACGTTCTTCGCCGGACTCGCCGCGGAGGTTGGCGAACAGATCAGGCTCAATTACTGCGACATCAAGTCGGCCGACGACGCGGCGGATGCCGGCATCGCGATTCACCGCAACGAGAAGCCGCTCACTCCGCTGGCGAGCGACGATGATACTTACGACTATTACAGCGACGGCGAATCGATGGACTATTACGATGACATCCTCCAGGTGGACCATGCGCGTTCGCTTGATGTTACCGTGGCGGCACTGCTCCCCCATCTGTGGGTGGCATCGCTCGAGTTCGGCAACGCAATTCCCGCCGACGAGGCGCATGAACTCGCTGATGCTACGGCGCAGATGGCGGAAATCGCCAACCGCGAGGCACGCGGGGCCTCAAACGAGGACTACAACGCGATGATCGAGGCCGCGCGCCAGATCACCCTGCGCGAATACAACGCCCTCGAAGCCTGACGCGGCGCCTGTGCCGTCGCCGAGCGGGGCGGCGCAGGCGGCCGATGTGCGGGTGGTGCGTTTGCGCGAGGCGGCGCGGGCGATGTGCAGGTGGCAATCATACTGTGCCGCGGCGATACTGGCGCACGGGCGACGCAGCCAGTTGAACGGCCCTTGGGTGCGAGCGGACGCTCACACCCAAGCAGGAATCCAGCACCGGAATCAGCAACCAGCCCGCCAATCCACTTCTTCGGTGCGATTGTCTACTCGCACCGGCCCCAGAGCCCACGGCAGAATACAGCCATCACCCCACGAAATTGCCTTGGGTGCGAGCCACCACTCACACTCAGAACGAACCCTGGCATCCAAACCGGCCTCCGACCAGCCAAATCATCCCTCGGTGCGAGCCACCACTCACACCGGACTCGAGATCCAACGCAGGAACCCGCCATCACCCCACCAAATCTCTTTCGGTGCGAGTGTCCGCTCACACCCAAGCCAGAATTCAGCACCGGGACCAGTAGCCAGCCCGTCAATCCGCCCTCGGTGCGAGCCACCACTCACACCGAACTCGAAATCCAACGCGGGAACCCGCCATCGCCCCACCAAACCGCCCTCAGTGCGAGCTACCACTCACACTTAGAGCAGAGCCAGGTATCCAAACCGGCCTCCGGCCAGCCAAACCACTCTTAGGTGCGAGCCACCACTCACACCGAACTCGAAATCCAGCGTGGAAACTTGCCAACACCCCACCAAACCGCCCTCAGTGCGAGCCACCACTCGCACTTTCCCGGCCATCCGAGGCAGCACACCGAGACGGGCATCCAGGAACCCAGCAAACAAGCCAAACTCCCATCGCGCAAATAACCCGTCACCGCAAAAGCGCCAGCCGCCACGCACACAGTCCGGGCGGCAGCCCGCCTTCTCCCCCGCCCCCACAACAACAAAAGGGTGGTTGGTGCAGTGCACCAACCACCCTTGACGCTTAGCGGTTCAGCCCAGACTTAGCCCAGCCTCAGCAGCCCTCAGGCTTCAAGCCTCAGCCAGCCAAACCGCTCAGCCAACCGGCCTGCTGTCGCAAGCCTCAGGCTCACTGAACCTGGGTACGAGCGATCTTGCCGTTGAAGGACTCGGCCATATCGGCATCGGCGTCGGTCTTGTTGTTCCAGGAGAACATCGCGCGGAGCTTCGGGCCAACGGTCTCGAGCTTCGGGTGAGAGTACTCCTCCTGCAGCTCCTTGAACTTCGGGGCGCCAGCAGCCTGGTCGTCCATGAACTCCTTGGCGAAGGAGCCGTCCTGGATGCGCTTGAGCTGGTACTCCATGCGCTTGCGGGTCTCCTCGTTGATCACGGTGGAGGTGAAGTCGCCGTACTGAGCGGTGTCGGAGCAAGACCAACGAGCCTTGTTCAGGCCACCCTCGTTAGCGAGGTCGACAAGCATCTTGAGCTCGTGGAACACCTCGAAGTAAGCGATCTCCGGCTGGTAGCCAGCGTCGGTGAGCACCTCGAAGCCCATCTCGCACAGGTGGTTCACGCCGCCCATGAGCACGTCCTGCTCGCCGAACAGATCGGTCTCGGTCTCTTCCTTGAACGTGGTCTTGATGGCGCCTGCGCGCAGAGCGCCGAGGGCCTTGGCGTAAGCCAGGGTGATGGGCCATGCGTCGCCACGAGGATCCTGCTCAACGGCGACGACGACCGGCACGCCACGGCCAGCGGCGTACTCACGACGCACGATGTGGCCCGGGCCCTTCGGGGCAACCATGAAGATCGGGTGATCCTCGGACGGCTTGATGTAGCCGTAGTGGATGTTGAAGCCGTGAGCGAATGCGACAGCTGCGCCGGGCTTGAGGTTCGGCTCGATGTCGTTCTTCCAGATCTGAGCCTGGAACTGATCAGGAGCCAGGATCATGATGACGTCAGCGACCTTGGCGGCCTCCGGCACGGACATGACCTCGAGGCCCTGCTCCTTGGCATATTCGACGGACTTGGAGGTCGGACGCAGAGCGACAACCACATGCACGCCGGAATCACGAAGGTTCAGAGCGTGAGCATGGCCCTGGGAACCATAGCCGACGATGACGACGGTCTTGCCCTCGAGAACGGAGAGGTCAGCGTCCTTCTCGTACCAAATCTGAGCTGCCATAAGTTAGCACTCCTTAATCAATTGTTTGCAAAAATGTTTGCACGTGGCGAGCTTCCTGTAACTCATGCTGCATAAACTCGCTACTACTAAACTACAGCATGAATGCCGTCAAGGTACGGCGGTGCAGGATTTTGTCCTAAACCTAGTGCCTATCATACCCACGGGTAGGTGGGAATACCCTGATGGTTGTCCGCCAGTTGGAACGCTATTTTCACAGCGTTTGCGCATTGCACGCGATTTTCTGGACGCGCATTGTGCAAGCGCCGCGCACGGCGTTCGCAACCGGCAAAGTCTTCAATTTTGGGATGAATTGTTGGGATTAATTATTGGGATTATTGACTGGTTGGCGAATCGCTGGTTGCTTACCGATTGATTACCAAAGCCGGGAAGCTCAGGCAATCGCCACAGCAATCACTCCATGTAATCCGCGTTCTTCGTCTCGCGGCAGGTGAGCACTGCGACAAGGCAGCACACAGCCATCACGGCGAGGTAGAGGCCCACGGACTTCACGCCCCAGTGGGAGGAAAGCCAGGTGGCGATGGTCGGCACGAACGCCGCGCCCACGATTGCCGCGAGGTTATAGCCCAGGCCGGAGCCGGAGTAGCGCACCGAAGCCTTGAACAGCTCCGGGAGGAACGCGCCGATCGGACCGAACGCCATGCCCATGAGCGCGAAGCCCACGCACAGGAACAGGAGCACCTGCCACACATTGTGCTGCTCCATGAGCAGGTAGGGGAAGAAGATCGCGAACACCACGAGCAGCACCGACGAGATGATGAGCGCCGGGCGGCGGCCGATGCGGTCAGCGAAGTTGCAGGAGACCACGATGAACGCGGCGAACGCGAAGATCGAGATCATGAGGAAGCCCAGGTATTCCTGACGGCTGAAGCCCAAGTGGTTGGTGCCGTAGGCGAGGGACCAGGTGGCGAGCGTGTAGAACAGCGTGTAGGTGACGGCCACGATGAACGTGGACTGGAGCACCTGACGCCAGCTGGTGCGGAACACCGTGACAATCGGGGACTTGACGACCTTGTGCTTCGCCATCGTCTGCTTGAACACCGGGGTCTCTTCCATCGTGACGCGCACCGCGAGGCCCACGATCACGAGGATGGACGAGAGCAGGAACGGCACGCGCCAGCCCCACTGGAGCATCTGCGCGTCGTTGAGGTTCGCCTCGAGGATGAAGAAGGTGCCGTTCGACAGGAAGAAGCCGATCGGGGCACCGAGCGCCGGGAAGGAGCCATAGGTGGCGCGCTTGCCTTCAGGCGCATTCTCGGTGGCGACCAGCGAGGCGCCGCTCCATTCGCCGCCCAGGCCGATGCCTTGCACGAAGCGGCACAGGCACAGCACGACGACCGCCCACACGCCCCATGTGGCGTAGCTGGGCAGGCAGCCGATGAGTACGGTGGCGCAGCCCATCGTGAGCAGCGAGGCGACGAGCGTTGCCTTGCGGCCCAGACGGTCGCCGAAATGACCGAAGATCACCGAGCCGAGCGGGCGGGCAATGAACGCAATGGAGAACGTGAGCAGCGATGCGAGCAGCGCGACCGTGGGGTCGTTGTCAAGATTCGTGAAGAAAATCTTGGGGAAATAGTTCGCTGCGGCGGTGCCGTAGGCATAGAAGTCGTAGAACTCAATCGCGGTGCCGACCATCGATGCTGCGATGACCTGCTTGACCGAGTTCCTTGCCACTTTTGCCGTGGTCTGCATGGCTTTGCCGAGTGCGGATTCCGCTGCCTCGGTTCCTTCTGCCATTGTCATGGGAAATTGCCTCCGTTGCTTTCGGTGAGGCGATGCTGCGTGGTGGCGTGGCGGTGAGCTTTGCGCGAAGCGGTAGCGGGCGTTGCGCGGAACGGGGCGCGGGGCGCTTGGCGCTGGGCACTGGGCACTGGGCGCTGGCTAGATGCATAGCGACTTTCTCGCTCGCTTGGCGCTGTTGCTTGCTGCTGCTTGGCTGATGGCTTGATGCTTGCTTTTGTGAAGCTCGCTGATCGATTGCCTTGAATCGCCTTGCACGGGCATCGTTGGAAAACCCTGCTATCAGGCGGAGCACAACGGATTGTGTCTGTTGAGCCCTACCTGCATCGCAGGTGGGCTCTGCGATTTTCAGTCCACCAACGATGAAGGCGCGTTAATAATTCGACCCAGAACAATCTGACCCAGAATGGCCAGAACGTTACGCAGGACGACGATGGCGTCGTTAATAATCTCGCTAATAATGCCGGTAATGCTCAGCACAACGCGCAGCACAACAAGTGCGGCGGCGCGAACGGCGGAAGCTGCAGAAACGGCAGTTGCAGAAACAGTTGCCTGAGGAGCAGCAGCGAGAACGACACCCGAAGCCTTCATGGCGGTGGACCTCCTTCCTCAAAAAGTCCGGTGCATCCCCTGGCATCTGCGCACGGGGCATTGCGATGCATGCGATGCACAAGGTGTGCGATGTATGCGCAATCCGCGCGTCCGTCAGGTGGACAACCAATCTGATGGATTCCCCAGCCTGTTTGGCTGGCGTTGGCTACAAACTACGCACCGCCCCACAGTGAGATGATGCGATTGTTCACATAGTGGACACATCGGCGTTCATTTTCGTGCTAGAGCGGTGCGATTGCGCGGGAATCGCGGGATGCGCGGGAATCGCCATCGGCCAGCCCGCGGTGCGAGTCATCACGTGCACTTTCGGAGGGACGGCCCTGCCAGGGACGGGAAAGTGTGCGCCGCCACTCGCACTTTCCGGAACGAACCGCTGCCACCAGACAACCGATCCCAGCAGACAAGCCAAACTCCCACCCCACAACAGACCTGTTCCCCCGAAAGTGCGAGCCGTTACTCACACCAAAAGCCAAATCCCGCACGGAACCAGCCGCCTCCGCTCCAAATCTCCTCTCGGTGCGAGCCGCCACTCACACTCAAGGCAGAATCGGGCACAGAAACCGCCAACACGGCCCGGAACCCGCCTTAAGTGCGAGCCGCCGCTCGCGCCCAAGGCCAAATCCCGTACGGAATCAATCATCCCCACCCCAAATCTCCCCACGATGCGAACGCCCACTCACACCGAGCGCCAATCCCACCACCCAAATCAGCCCCACGGCCGGGGACCTCCCCTTGGGGGCGAACGCCCACTCACACCCAAGGCAGATTCCGCCACAGAAACAACCGCCACGACCCGAAATCACCCATCGGTGCGAGCCACCGCTCGCACCCAAGGCAGATTCCACCACGGGAACAACTGCCGCGACCCAAAATCATCCTTCGGTGCGAGCCACGGCTCACACCCAACTCCCCACCACCTCCCAAATCAGCCCCACGACCGGGAAACCACCCCTTGGGTGCGAGCACCCACTCACACCCAGGACAGATTCCGCCACAGAAGCGACTCCCACGACCCGCAATCACCCTCCAGTGCGAGCCACCACTCACACCCAAGACCGGACCAGGTACGAAAACCGCCGACACAGCCCGGAACCTGCCTTAGGTGCGAGCCGCCACTCACACTTTTCAGGCCCGGCCACGTCAAGGGCGGGAAAGTGTGCGCCACCACGCACACTTTCCGGGACAGGCTGTCGCCGCCAGACAACCGGCCCCAGCAAACAAGCCAAACTCCCACCTCGCAACCAGCCTGCACCCTCGAAAGTGCGAGTAGCCACGCGCACTTTCAGAGCTCGACCCCACCCTAATCCCGAAAGTGCGAGCCACCACGCACACCCAACGCAGATTCCGCCACGGAGACAACCGCCGCGCCCCGGAATCACCCTTGGGTGCGAGCCGCCGCTCGCGCCCAAGGCCAAATCCCGCCACAGAATCAATCACCCCGCCCCGAACCTCCCCTCAGTGCGAGCGCCCACTCACACCGAAAACAGATTCACCACTCAAATCAACCACCGCCGCCAGGAACCGCCCCTCGGTGCGAGCCGCCACTCACACCGAGGGGCAAATCCCGCACGGAACCAATCATCCCCACCCCAAATCTCCCCACGATGCGAACGCCCACTCACACCGAGCGCCAATCCCACCACCCAAATCAGCCCCACGGCCGGGAACCTCCCCTTGGGTGCGAACACCCACCCACACCCAGGACAGATTCCTCCACGGAAACCGCCGCCGCGACCCAAAATCACCCTTCGGTGCGAGCAGCCACTCGCACCGAACGCCGGACCGGGCACGGGAACCGCCGACACAGCCCGGAACCCGCCTTAAGTGCGAGCCGCCACTCACACTTTGCGGGAGGCGGGCGGACAGCCACCGCGGCCGAATCCCGGAAACCCCGCAATTGCAACGATCCTAAAAACATCCCGCAGAGCATCAACCCGGCACAGCCACAATGTGCGAGCCGCCACTCACACTTTCCGGAACAGGTCGCCACCACCAGACAGCCGACCCCAGCAAACAAGCCAAACTCCCGCCCCACAACCAGCCTGCACCTCCGAAAGTGCGAGCCACCGCTCACACCCAAGGCAGAATCGGGGAAGGAAACCGCCGACACAGCCCGGAACCCGCCTTAAGTGCGAGCCGCCATGCACACTTTCCAGGTCCGGTCAGGTCGGGGGCGGAAAGGTGTGCGCCGCCACTCACACTTTGCGCTTTGCGGCGGCAGGTCCGACCGACGCGGAAAGGTGCGAGCCGCCACTCGCACATTGCGGGAGCCGGGCGGACAGCCACCGCGGCCGAATCCCGGAAGCCCCGCAATTGCAACGATTCCAAAAACATCCCGCAGAGCATCAACCCGGCACAGCCACAATGTGCGAGCCACCACGCGCACTTTTCAGGCCCGGCCACGTCAGGGGCGGGAAAGTGCGAGCCGCCACTCACACTTTGCGACGGCAGATCCGGCCAGCTCGGAAATGTGTGAACCATCACTCGCACATTGCACCAGAGCATGCACCGGGCAAGAAGAAACCCCTGGGATTCCGGGATTGGAGGGAATCCCAGGGGTTGAGAGGTGAGGGAGAGATGTGCACTGCCGCACCGCCACCGGCACGCCACCGCCGCACCGCACCGGCGCCGGCACCGCACGGCGCGCCGACGCACGGCGCCACCGCCGCACCGCGCCGCCGCACCCGCACTTCTATCGGCACTGCACTGCACCGGCACCGGTGCCGGCACCGCTACCGGCACGTGCCACCGACACGTGCGCGCGCCGCGCCGCCGCACGGCGCCGCGCTTAGCGGACCTTCTTGATGCGCATGATGAGCCAGGCGGCGAAGAGCACGATCACGATCGCCACGATGAACACCACCGTGTAGGCCTGGGGCGGCGTGTTGTGCACGCCCATCACGGCCTTGACGATGACGACGATGAGCGAGGTGAACACCGAGCCAATCACCGTCGACAGCGTGTTGGCGAGGTTGAGGATGCCCAAGTCCTTGCCGGCCTCCTCGGGATTGGGCAGCACGGAGACGTTGAGCGCCTGGTCAATGGCGTTGTAGGTGCCGTAGCCCAGGCCCGCGATGCCGGCGAACAGGTACATGCCCACCGCGCTGTGGAACAGCAGCGGCATGGCGGCGCCGAGCGCGAACATGCAACTGGCGAGCGCCACCGGCACCTTGCGCATGCCGATCTTGTCGGTGAGCGGACCGGCGCCAAGCGCGGCGACGAGCGAGACGATGAGCGTAATCACCGACATCGTGGCGATGAGCGCCGCGGCCTTGGTGCCCGCGTCCGGGTCGCCGGAGTAGACGTAATCCTGCGCGATGTACAGCTGGTACGAATTGATCATCCAGTAGCCGCCCATCATGAGCGTGCGGCCGGCGAGCGCGTAGTAGAAGTCAGGCGCGTGGCGCGGCGGGCGGAACGACATGAGGAGCATGCGCACCGAGAACTTCTCGCGCGGCTCGTCCTCGTTGCTCTTCTCGCGGGGCCAGATAATGACGACCGCGATGCCGATGAGCGCGAACACCGCCAGGCCCATCATCCAGCCGGCGTCCATGCCGGACTGGCCTTGCGCCAGCAGGCGTGCGCCCACGAAGCTGCCGATGGTCTGGCCGGCGGCGATGCCAGCGCCATAGAAGCCGGAGACGCGGCCGCGGAACTTGTCGGGCACGCGGTCAGACATCGTGGCGACGAACGGCGCGAGCATGATGTTGTAGCCCAGCTGCGCCATGCACCAGAAGAACAGCACGCCGCCGAAGCTGTGCTGCACGAGCGAGACGGCGCCCACCGACAGGCCTGCGACGATGCCGCCGGCGATAATCCACGGCGAGCGCTTGCCCCACTTGCTGCGGGTGAGGTCGGAGAGCGTGCCGAAGATGATGTTGGCGAGCAGCGCCACGATGGAACCCGCGGCGTTGATGGTGCCGAGCATGGATTCCTTGCCGCCCGCGTTGATGTTTTCCAACACCGCCGGCAGGATGATCGAGTTGAGCGCCACCCACGGGATCGCGCACAGCACGGCGGAGAGGGTGAAGCCGATGCCCAGGCGCACCACCTCGGTCTTGGTGGGGATGGAACCATCCGCCGCCGCCATCGGGTCGCGCATGTCGTTGAACGCGGATTCGGCGTTGAGCGCCTCGGAACCCGCCACGTTCGACAGCGCGGTCGCCGGGGCGGAGGTGCTCGTCGCCGCCACAACGTTCTGCACGTCGGTGTCTTGGAGCGTCTCGGGCTCGCCTTCAGGGCGCGTCGCTTTGGTGACGAACGGTTCGCCCAGCTTGTCGACCGACTCGAACTGCTGCTGAGTGAAGGCGTGGCCTACGTCCGGCCGCTCGATGCCAGGTATCGCCTCGCGGTCCTCGTCTGCCGCGGTCGCACCGGGCGCCGCTTCGGGCGCGGGCTGCGATGGGTCGACGGCGGGCTTGGGGGTCTGCTCGGAGCCGGCATCATTGCCGAGCCCTGCGGGGTCTGACTGCACGGGGTCTGACTGATCGTCGTTCATGATCGTCCTCCTGTCTTGTGCCTTTCCTGGCAACCGGCCGCCGATGCATCACCAATGCGTTGCCGGTTGCCGGTTGCCGGTTGCCGGTTTCCGGATCCTCTGACTTGCGGTCAGGCTCGTGACGTGACCTGCACTCTGGACTATCCGGATTTGGGATTCCCTGCGCTGAATGCAAAACCGCCGGCAGCCCGAAGCCACCGGCGGCAATCCATCAACGCGTCGTATCACCTTTGATGAGCCTCACAGGAATGACCTTGCGGTCGGCTCGCCGATCCCGGCGCTTGCCATCGAATTGCATCTCCTCTTCGAGGAAGTGCACGAGGCCATGCGCCAGCGCACCTATGTTTTGCCGCACGGCAGTGATGCGCAACCCTGCAGCATCAGCCACGAACGTGCCGTCGTATGCCACGATTTGAACATCCTGCGGAATCTTCAGACCGCGTTTCAACGCCTGTTGTACAGAATACGCCGCCGCGATGTCCGGCGCCATGATCGCGTCGAGCTTGGGGAACGTTTCGAACGCCGTCGCCGCTGCTTTGCTGAACAGCGGCAGCTGCGCCACATGGTCGATCTGCACGTAATCGACGCGCACGCCGCGTGTCGCGAGCTCCTCCTCGAGGGCGCGGTGGTAGTGCGTGGTGGGGAACGACGTGTCGTTGCCCTCCGAATCGATCGGAATGTCGCGGAACTGCGAGCGCGGGCCGCCCATCTCCACCACATGCTTGGCGCCGCCCGCCAGCAGCTGCTCGCACGCCAGGCGCGCGCCCTGCAGCCAGTCGCTTTGCACGATGGGGATGGAGGGGTCGATGTAGCGGTCGAACGCCACGATGGGCGCTTCGAGCGCGGCGACGGAGCCCTCGTCCTCCGCATGGGAGGCGGTGATGAGACCGTCGAGCTTCTTGTGGCGCAGCATGTCGAGCAGCACGGTCTCGGCGGCGGGCACCTCCGCCACGCCCATCGCGACCGGCGCCTCGTCGATGGTGGCGAGCTGCTTGGTGATCTCGGAGAGCAGTGCGTCGAAGAACGGGTGATTGAGCGTGGGCATGAGCACGCCCACGAGACCGGTGCGCTGGGAATCCGCGCGGTGGAGCCGCTTCTTGGGCAGATAGCCCAGCTCCTTGACGGCATCCATCACCCGGTCGTGCATGTCTTGCGACACATACCCCGTGTCGTTCACGACGAGCGACACCGTGCTCAGAGACACCCCCGCTTTGCGGGCCACATCCCTCATCCCAACCATGTGGGCCTCCAATCTGCGCTTGTGCGCTCTGGCCGGCGCGACGCCAAGGCTGTATCCCAACCCCAAGGCGTGTGACCGACCGTTGGCGAGACTGCGGTTGTGTTCGAAGTCTCGCGTTCGACGTTCAACCTATGTTCAATGTCAACGTATGTTCAATGTCTGCGTATGCATCGGCTGGATTGCTGCCCCCGATGCGATTCGTACCATTGTGCCGTGCAATGCCGTGTGATGCGGCCCCACTGGCTATCCCCAGCGCTGGCAGCCGAGCGGCCACGCCCTCCCAAGCGCACCGCCGGCTCGGGAGCCGGTCAGCATCAGCTTGATGAGGACCGGCTCCCGGCAGCCACAAACAATCACGTAACTGAGTTACTAATCAAATGCTAACACGGAACGTTCGCTTCCCTGTGGTTTGTTCACATAAGGCGTTTCGCGGCACCATCGGCGTGTCGCAAAGGAATCAATGTCGAACGAATCATCTCGAACTTCGAAAAAGCGCCGCGGCGCGAAGGATGGGCCGCGAGACAGGCCCGCGGAATCAACCCCTACAGCTCGTAGACGATGCCTTCCCATGCGGAGAGCTTGCCAAGCAGCAGGCTCGCGGCAGCGTCATCGGGGTCGGTGGTCGACAGCACGATGCGCGAGGGATCCACCTTGCCATCGAGCGCGGCAGCCGCCTGCGCGGGCAGGTGCGCGGAATGCGACGAGCAGTTGACCACGACGAGCAGCGAGCGACGCGCCTTGGAATCCGCGGCGTCCGGGGCATCCGCGGTGTCCGGAGCTTCTGCGGCTTCCAGGTTGGCCAGCCCTGCGATTGCAGCGTTTTCAGCCTCGATACCGCGCTCTCCAGTTACTGTGGAGTTCGCGGTATCAAACCCGGCAACACCACCGATGGAGTTTGCGGTATCAGCAGTGGAGCCTGCGGCATGGAACGCCGCATCCCCCGCTGCAGCCGCCGTCGAAACGGGCAGCGAGCGCACGAAGTCATACACCTGCTCGTCATCGGGGTCGAGCAGCGTCCAATCGCCCGCCGCCACGATGGGGTTCGTGTGGCGCAGCTCGATGAGCCGCTGGTAGAAGGCGAACACAGAATTAGGGTCGTCCATCTGCGCCTCGGCGTTGATCACGTCGTGATTGGGGTTCACGCCGATCCACGGCTCGGTCGGTGCGTACTCCGCCGTGAAGCCTGCGTATTTGCTGGCGTCCCACTGCATCGGCGTGCGGGCGTTGTCGCGCGACTGCGCAGCGAGCCCCGCCATCATGTCGTCGGCGGATTCCACCTTCGCCTCATCCACGCGCTGGTGGTACATGTTGATGGATTCGAGGTCGCGGTACTGGTCGAGGCGCGTGAAGCCGGCGTTCGTCATGCCCAGCTCCTCGCCCTGGTAGATGTACGGCGTGCCGCGGTGCAGGTGCGCCAGCAGCGCGAGTGCCTTGGCGGACTTGACGCGCATCTCGTCGCTCGACGTGTCGCCCCAGCGGCTCACGACGCGCGGCTGGTCGTGGTTGTCGAGGAAGATGCTCGCCCAGCCGCGGCCGGCGACGGCGTTCTGCTGCGACGCCATCGTGCGCTTCAGGTCGCTGAGTTTCATCGGCTTTGGGGTCCACTTGCCGCCCTCGCCGTGGTCGATGTCGAGGTGGGTGAACACAAAGAGCATGTCGAGCTCGCGGTTGGCGGGGTCGGTGATGTGCTCGTCGCGCGGGCCGCCTTCGATGCCGGTGCCCTCGCCCACGGTCATGTAGCCGTCGCGGCCGTCGAACACCTCGCGGTGCATCTCCTGGAGGAACTCGTCGAGGCGCGGGCCGTCCTCGCAGAACCAGTAGACGTTCGAGTAGCCCTCGGGGCCGATCTCGCCGTCCTCCATCTCGCCATTGGGCCCGATGTGCTTGGAGATGAGCGTGATCACGTCCATGCGGAAGCCGTCGATGCCGCGGTCCATCCACCAATTCATCATGTCGTACACCGCGTGGCGCACGGCGGGATTCTCCCAGTTAAGGTCCGGCTGCTTCTTCGAGAACTGGTGCAGGTAGTACTCGCCGCGCTTGGGGTCGTACTGCCAGGCGCTGCCGCCGAAGTAGGAGCCCCAGTGGTTCGGCTCGGCGCCAGGCGTGCCGGGCTCGTGGCCGGGCTTGGCGGGGCGCCACCAATACCAGTCGGCGTGCTGGTCGGACTTGTCGCGGCTCGCCTGGAACCACGGGTGCTCGTCAGACGTGTGGTTGACCACGAGGTCCATGACCACCTTCATGCCGAGCCGGTGCGCCTTGGCGAGCAGCGCGTCCATGTCGTCGAGGGTGCCGAACATCGGGTCGATCTGCTGGTAATCGGCGATGTCGTAGCCGTTGTCGTCCTGCGGGGACTTGTAGACGGGGCTCAGCCAGATCACATCCACGCCCAGGCGCGCCAGGTAGTCGAGGCGCTGGGTGATGCCACGCAGGTCGCCGATGCCGTCGCCGTTCGTGTCTTGGAACGAGCGCGGGTAGATCTGGTACACCACGGAATTCGCCCACCAGGGGTTCGGGGAGGCGCCGTTCGTGCGCACGCCGTCGGGAAGTTCAATGCGCTGTGTGGATGTCATGGCAATCCTTTCTGCTCTGCAAGGCTGTCTGTTCAAAGTTCAAGGCGGCGGACCGGCTCTGTCAGTGCCGGCCGCGCCAAGCGTCAGCCGCGCCAAGCGTCGGCCGCGTGGGTCGCAAACCGTGACGCCAGGTGCGCGGACGCGCTGCTGGCTCTGTCAGCGCCGGCTGCGCGGACGCTGACCGCCGCCCTCAATGCTGGCTTCCATTATTGCCGCCCCGCCGCACAATCGCGAGGGTTCATGCCCGCTTGATGCCCGCAGCGTAATCATCAAGAATCTCAATGACCCCCGGCTCCTCCCACACCCGATTGCGCCTCATCCCCGTGCGCTCCACGAGCACGCCGGCTTGCGTGAGCTGCTCGATGGCCCGCTGGGCGGTGGCGCGGGACGTGTTGAGCGCTTGCTGCACAAACGCAGCGTTCACGATGGGCTGTTCGATGAGGTGGGGCAGTAGGCGCCTGCCACTGGCATCCTTGCGCAACGAGCCAAGCTTGCTTTCGTCTGCGTCGAGCTCGCCCTCCAGAGCGTCGATCAGCTTGCGCCCACTGTCGGCAGCGAATTGCGCCGCCTCGATGAAGCAAGTGACGATCGGCAGGGCGTCTCCCCGGCGGAATTGCGTCAACGCATCGAAGTAGTTGGCGGTATCGTGCAGGATTCCCGCGGAAACAGGCGGGGATGTGCGCGTCACCACGCCCTTGTTGCGCAGCATCGCGTGCACAAGCGTGCGGCCAACGCGGCCATTGCCATCGATGAACGGATGGATCGTCTCGAATTGGGCATGCGCGATGGCGCACTGCACGAGCGGCGGCAGGTCGTCGCGATCTATGAACGCAAGCAGATCGCTCATGCATTCAGGCACGAGTTCAGGCTGCGGCGCCACATGCGATGCGCCGCGCGGACCCGCCGCCGTGGTGCCAACCCATACGAGCTGCTCGCGATAATGCCCTGCGATGCGCTCCCATCCGGGCTCGCCGCCCAGCAACGCGCGGTGCATTGCCAGGATGCTGGATTCGCTCAGGTCGTGCGACAGCTTGAGCGCCGCCTCCATCGCCCGCACATTGCCCACGACGATGCTCGCGTTGCCGCCCACATGCTCGCCCAAGGATTCAAGCGCCAGCTTGCGGGCACCCACCGTGAGGTTCTCGATTTGGGACGATGATGTGGATTCCGTGCGCAGCAGCACCGCAGACATCGGGCCGAGCGTGCGTGCCGTCAGATGCGCCGCCGCATAGGTGTCGAAGGACGACAGAGCGGCGGTTGCATCGGCGATGTCCGCCGCGACCGTGGTGGGCAGCACGATGGGACACGCCGCCAGCTTTGCGGGAATCGTGGAGTAATAAGTGCCGGAGGCCTTGCGCCGCGCCGACCGCGAATAGAAGCTGTCGGCAATCCACTGATGCCCCTCCAATCCGACCGGCGGGACGGCGATGCGGAGCGGCGCGGAGGTGGCAACGGGGGCTGCAGAGTGTGCAGCAGGTTGCGCCGCGCGCACAGAGTCGGCGCTTGCCTTCCGCGCGCTCGTATTCTGTGCCTTCCGCATGTCTGCATTCTGTACGGTCTGCGTTATCGCATTTGTCGCATTGTTGCCCTGTGGCGCCTTCTCCTGTGCACCTGTAAATGGTTGCGATTGCTGGGATTCCTGCATCATCCGCACCTCCTTAGTAACACTTATCGATTATCTGTTACTAAGGAAGAATTGTAGTAACAGATAATGCGAGCACTGCCGTACCTGCACGCACCGGCCCCAGCCAGATCAGTCACAGCCCGCGCCAGTCCAAACACGAACCTGCTCCCAGCCGGGCCAATATCTCTGAGAGATTCCACGCCGCAATCCTCTCCGCGGCCTCTCCATCACAATCACGATTACGATCACGATCATGGAGATGCCAAAATCCCTAAAAGCTTGCGAATTCAGTGCCGATGCACCTGACTATCCTCCTGGATTTTCGATTGTCAGATGTTTTGACCTCGAAATCGGTGTCATTTTCTCTGACAATCCGCGAATCAAGTGCCTTTATCTCTGAGAACCTGAAATCCGCAAAGCCGTCAGAGATTCCAGCACCATCCCGACCTCTTCGCCCCCCCCCGGACGTTGCGCACCGCCACATCCTGAGCAATTCATCCCAAAGTCGTACAAAAATCCAACTCCCACAATGGAAACGGTCCAACTCACGAACTCAAAACGGTCCAACTCCCACAACAGAAACGGTCCAACTCCTATAATGAACGCCGGAATCCGTTGGAATTCCAACGTTCTCAGGCCATGTCTCAAGAGCATCAAGTTGTCAAGGCGGCAAGCACATCTTTTTCAGGAGCTTCTCTTTTACAAACCAGTCATTGTGCACAGCGCTTTGATACCAGGACATAACACACTGGTCCATATGCCCAGTTGGGGAGAAGGGAATCCGCCGAGCTGGGGGTTTCGGCCATGATCCGGACTGATTCTTCGCAGAATGTTGGACAGAACCCCCAGCTCGCGAGGAGAGCGGAACGCCAGCCAGGGGCTTCGGCCACGATTCGGGCGGATTCCGTGCAGAATGCTGGCCAAACCCCAAGTTCGCGAAAGATCGAAAGCTAGTCGGCGCGGAGGGTGTGGAAGTAGGCGGTGAGCTGGCGGGCGCAATCGGGCTCGAGCACGCCGCCGTAGACCTGGGGCATGGCGCCGACGTGCGGATCGCGCGGGATGTCCCACACGGAGCCGCACGCGCCCATCTTCGGGTCCCACGCGCCGAACACGATGCGCCCGATGTGGGCACTCACCGCCGCGCCCGCGCACATCGGGCATGGTTCGAGCGTGACGACAAGCGTGCAGTCGGCAAGGTTCCACGTGCCCAGCGCGCGGGCGGCGGCGCGCATCGCTTCGATCTCGGCATGGGAGAACGGGTCGGCATGCGCCTCGCGCATGTTATGGCCGGCGGCGATCTGCGCGCCATCCGACCCCAGCACCACGGCGCCGATCGGCATGTCGCCGGCGAGCGCCGCAAGGTCCGCTTCGTGCATCGCCGAGCGCATCGCTTGCTCGAAGCGCGAGCGCAGCGAGTCAACTGCCGCGCCGTTTTCCATGCCACCGTCTTCCATGCCACCATGCTAACTGCCCGATGCTCACCATCTGCAATGGAAAACGCTTGCAAGAGAAAGAAAGACCGACCTACGAGAGGGAATCAACCCGTAAACTCCGCAACACGAGCCCCCGCCGCCCGTCTCGCGCACTCGCTGCGCGAACTATTCTGAAAGCATGACAATGAAACTCACCGTGCTTGACCACCCGCTGGTGGATCACAAGCTCACCGTGCTGCGTGACAAGAACACGCCGTCGTCCACCTTCCGCAGCCTCGTCTCCGAGCTCGTGACGCTCGAAGCCTACGAAGCCACGCGCGATCTCGCCGTCGAGGACGTGCCGGTCGAGACCCCGGTGGCGCCCACCGTGGGCAAGCGCATCGCCGGTCCGCGCCCGATCATCGTGCCGATCCTGCGCGCCGGCCTGGGCATGCTCGATGGCATGACCACGCTGCTGCCCACCGCGGAGGTCGGGTTCCTCGGCATGAAGCGCGAGGAGACCACGCTCGAAATCATCACCTATGCCAACCGCCTGCCCGACGACCTCACCGGCCGCCAGTGCTTCCTGCTCGACCCGATGCTCGCCACCGGCGGCACGCTTGTGGCGGCGATCCACTACCTGCACGAGCGCGGTGCGAAGACGATTACGTCGCTCAACATCATCGCCGCGCCGGAAGGCATCAAGCGTCTGCGCGAGACCGTGGACCCGTCCATCGACTTCCATGTGATCACCTGCGCGCTCGACGATCACCTCAACGAACAGGCCTACATCGTGCCGGGCCTGGGCGACGCCGGCGACCGCCTGTACGGCGTCGTGGACTGAGGCACCGGCACGGCTCCGCCCAGCACGGGGCAATCCGGCACGGTTCAGCCCGTGCGATCCGCCTCGCTCAGCGCAACACCATGCCGTATTCCTGCGCGGCCTGCTCAATCGGCGGCATGCCGAAGCGTTCGATCAGGTCGCGCATGCCCTGGGCGTTCGCCTCGCCATGCTTCGCGGCGCGGCGAATGCAGCGGTCGTAGCCCACGAATTCCGCGGGGTCGGACTTCGTGTGGAACTTATCGGCATACATGACGAGCTCCTGCTCCACCGTGACCGGCACATAGTCGGCGACGGGCAGCGGGAGCTTTTGGTCCTTCACCATCTGGGCGGTGAGGCCGATGCCCGTGTGGTTGCGGGCGAATTGCGCGAGGTCCTCGCCGAAACCACACGCCTTGAGCAGCTTGTAGCCGCGCAAGCCGTGCTGGATGTATTTCGAATGCTTGAACCGCAGCGGTTCGGGGACGGCGCTGCCTTGCGCGCCGTCGCTGTTCTGCCCGGCAGCGTCACCATCCCCGCTATCGCCCTCATGCGCGCCATCGCTCTTGATGAGCTGGTAGGTGCCGATGTCGTGCACCATGCCGCCCAGCGCAAGCAAGCGCTCGTCAAGCGGCGTGCCATCTGGGTGCGTGAGGCCGTCGGCGCGGGCGACGCTCAGCGCGAGGCGCGCGACAATGACGCAATGCGTGTGGATGATGTCGTAGGCATGCGCGGACGGCGCGAGCGCGCGGTGCAGCGCGGCGATGCGCTCGATATCGAAATCAGTGAGGCCCTGGGCCTGCTCCAATGCAATGAATTCCATGCCTCCATCATGGCACGGTATCTGGCACGGCATCATGGCGCGGTATCGGTTTCGGGTTTCTGGAATGCTTGCGGATTCTTGAGAATTCTCCAGAATGATGATGGAGATGCCGACCATTCCGGATCCCTTAGTTCCTCCGTTCCTTCCCCGTTCCTTCTCCCACTTCGTCCCCCGCTCCTTGGCATCAATCAGCCCCGTCAATCCGCGCCAAAAACGCCCAAACTGGCGTACTTCGCCCTGCGCTGAATTAACGAATCCGCAGAGGTTTTGACACAGGCATTTCAAGGTCCGTTCGTTAGACTGGGGTCAGATTGATTGCCTTCAAAAACCCGGAAACCACAAGCGCACACGCTTACAACCACAATCCCAAAGGAGGAGCGATGGCACAGCCCAATTCAGCACAGCCTGATTCGGCGCACGCTAGCGCAGCGCAGCCCGCAAGCGCCGGCGCATGGCACAACCCGATGCGCGACAGCCGCGACCTGCGCCTGCCGCGCATCGCAGGCCCTTGCTCGCTCGTCATCTTCGGCGTCACCGGCGACCTTTCCAAGAAGAAACTGCTGCCCGCCGTCTATGACCTGGCGAACCGCGGCCTGCTGCCGGTGAACTTCGGCCTCGTCGGCTTCGGCCGCCGCGACTGGACGAACGAGCAGTTCGCCGCATTCGTCGAAGAGAACGTGCGGGCGCATTCCCGCACGCCGTTCAACGAGGCGACGTGGAAATTCCTCAAGGGCGGCATTCGCTTCGTGCAGGGCACCTTCGACGACCCGGCGGCGTTCCAGCGGCTGTCCGACACGGTGTCCGAGCTCGACAGCGAGCGCGGCACGCAGGGCAACCACGCCTTCTACATGTCGGTGCCGCCGCGGGCTTTCCCCACGGTGTCGAAGATGCTGCGCGATTCCGGCCTGTCGCATTCGCAGTCGGGGGCCTGGCGGCGCGTCATCATCGAGAAGCCGTTCGGCCATGACCTGCAGAGCGCCAAGGAGCTCGACCGCGTCGTTTCCGACGTGTTCGACCCCGGCTCCGTGTTCCGCATCGACCACTACCTGGGCAAGGAGACCGTGCAGAACCTGCTGGCGCTGCGTTTCGCCAACATGATGTTCGAGCCGATCTGGAACTCCAACTACGTGGACCATGTGCAGATCACGATGGCGGAAGACATCGGCATCGGCGGTCGCGCCGGCTATTACGACGGCATCGGCGCCGCCCGCGATGTGATCCAGAACCACCTACTGCAGCTGCTGGCCCTCACCGCCATGGAAGAGCCGGTGTCGTTCAGCGCCGCGGATCTTACCGCCGAGAAGACGAAAGTGCTCTCCGCCGTGCGGGTGCCCAAGGACCTGGCGCACACCACTGCCCGCGGCCAGTACGCCGCCGGCTGGCAAGGCTCCGAGAAGGTCATCGGGTATTTGGATGAGAAGGGCATCGACCCCAATTCCCGCACCGAAACCTACGCCGCGATTCGCCTGGACATCGATACCCGCC
>JAQXZM010000009.1 GCA_029227215.1 Bifidobacteriaceae bacterium
GTGCATCTGGCCATCGGTGAGCTCTGCCTTGACGCCGACCACGGGGAAGCCCGCGACGATGCCGGACTGCATGGCTTCACGCACGCCAGCCTCGACGGACGGGATGAACTCCTGCGAGATGTGGCCGCCGGTGACCTTGTCGACGAACACGAGGTCCTTGCCAGCTTCCTCTTCGTTCGTCTCGTCGATCGGCATGAAGTTCATGAGGACCTTTGCGAACTGGCCGGAACCACCGGTCTGCTTCTTGTGGGTGTAGCCCTCGTTCATCACAGGCTTGCGGATCGTCTCGCGGTACGCGACCTGCGGCTTGCCCACGTTGCACTCAACGTGGAACTCGCGACGCATGCGGTCGACGATGATGTCGAGCTGGAGCTCACCCATGCCGGCGATCAGGGTCTGGCCGGACTCCTCGTCCGTGGTGACCTGGAACGTCGGATCCTCGTCGGAGAGGCGGGCAAGCGCGTTGCCCATCTTCTCCTGGTCGTTCTTGGTCTTGGGCTCCACGGCCACCTGGATCACAGGATCGGGGAAGGTCAGGGACTCAAGGGCGATCGGGGCAGCCTCGTCGCACAGCGTGTCGCCGGTGGTGACGTTCTTCAGGCCGATGAACGCATAGATGTTGCCGGCGAGAGCCTGGTCGACAGGGATCTCCTTGTCGGCGTTCATCTCGAACAGCTTGCCGATGCGCTCCTTCTTGTCCTTCGTGGAGTCGAGCACGGTGTCGCCCGGCTTGCAGGAGCCGGAGTAGACGCGCACGTACACGAGCTTGCCGTAGAACGGGTGAGCGGCGATCTTGAACGCCAGAGCGGAGAAGTGCTCGTCCTCGCTCGGCTTGCGGTCGATCTCCTTGGACTCGTCCTTGGGATCGTAGCCCACGATGGCGGGCACGTCCACCGGGGACGGCAGGTAGTCGACGACAGCGTCCAGCATCGGCTGCACGCCCTTGTCCTTGAAGGCGGAGCCGCAGAACACCGGGTAGGCCTCGGAGGCGATGGTGAGCTTGCGGACGGCCTTGCGGATCTCGTCCTCGGTGATCTCCTCGCCGGCGAAGTACTTCTCCATGAGGGCGTCGTCGGTCTCGGCGACGGTCTCGAGGAGCTCGTCGCGGTACTTGTCCGCGGTCTCCTTGAGGTCCTCAGGGATCTCGGTGGTGTCGTAGTGAGCGCCCAGGTCCTGGGTGTCGTGCCACACGTAAGCGACCATGCGGACCAGGTCCACGACGCCGGTGAAGTCGTTCTCGGCACCGATCGGGATCTGCATGACGATCGGCTTGGCGCCGAGCTTCTGCTTGATGGTGTCCACCGAGTAGAAGAAGTTCGCGCCGAGCTTATCCATCTTGTTGACGAAGCAGATACGCGGGACGTTGTACTTATCGGCCTGACGCCACACAGTCTCGGACTGGGGCTCCACGCCTTCCTTGGCATCGAACACGGTCACTGCACCATCGAGGACGCGCAGAGAGCGCTCCACCTCGGCCGTGAAGTCCACGTGGCCAGGGGTATCGATGATGTTGATCTTGAACTTGTCCTTGGTGTCGTGCGATTGACGGCTCCAGTAGCAGGTGGTCGCAGCGGACGTGATGGTGATGCCGCGTTCCTTCTCCTGTGCCATCCAGTCCATCGTCGAAGCGCCATCGTGGGTCTCACCGATCTTGTAGTTCTTGCCGGTGTAGTACAGGATGCGCTCGGTGGTGGTGGTCTTGCCGGCATCGATATGCGCCATGATACCGATGTTGCGGATCTTGCTCAGGTCTTCAGCCATTTGTATTCCTTAGCTTTCGTAAGCGAAATGTGGAACTACCAGCGGTAGTGGGCGAAGGCCTTGTTGGCCTCGGCCATCTTGTGGGTGTCCTCGCGACGCTTCACGGAAGCACCCAGGCCGTTGGAGGCATCAAGGATCTCGTTGGCGAGGCGCTCGGCCATCGTCTTCTCACGACGAGCGCGGGAGAAGTCGGTGAGCCAACGCAGCGACAGGGTGTTTGCACGATTGGGCTTGACCTCGACCGGCACCTGGTAGGTGGCGCCACCGACGCGGCGGGACCGCACCTCGAGGGACGGGCGGATGTTGTCAAGAGCGCGCTTGAGGACGGCGACCGGCTCCTGGTCGGTCTTCTCCTTCACGATATCAAGCGCGGAGTACACGATGGCCTCGGCCTTGGACTTCTTGCCATCGAGCAGAATCTTGTTGATGAGCTGTGCGACAACCGTCGAACCGTAGATCGGATCGGGCTGGAGCTCGTGCTTCTTTGCGGGTCCTTTACGTGACATTGTGGTTACTTCGCCTTCTTTGCGCCATACAGGGAACGACCCTGCTTACGGTCCTTAACGCCCTGGGTATCGAGAGCGCCACGCACGATGTGGTAGCGCACACCCGGAAGATCCTTCACACGGCCACCGCGCACCAGCACGATGGAGTGTTCCTGAAGGTTGTGGCCCTCGCCCGGGATGTAGGCGGTGACTTCCACGCCGGAGCTCAGGCGCACACGGGCGACCTTACGCAGTGCCGAATTCGGCTTCTTCGGGGTGGTGGTGTAAACACGGGTGCAGACGCCGCGGCGCAGCGGAGAACCCTTGAGGGCCAAAGTCTTGGACTTCTTCGACTTCGGCTTGCGTCCCTTGCGGACGAGCTGTTCAATCGTAGGCAACTTAATATCTCCGATTATTAATCGATGTTCTTCACGTGGGGGCCGCCACACTGCGGCTACCGCACGGTTGTTTAACACCCGAAATCGGATAGCCCTGGTCCACCGGCCCGATGGCCCGTCGCCCTGTCCAGCGCATTGCTGCGTGGAGTCATGGAGCTCGGGGGTATCCCGCTCGGACGGCTGCAAAGCCGTCAACGGCACACACAAAGAGTAAGTATACCGCCGGCATGGACCACGCCACGCCGACGGTATGGAGTATTTGCTACTCATGGCAGCTGCTGAGGCGTCAACCGTCAGTCACGGGTATCGGACTCGGATTCAGCACCCTCCGAATCCGCTTCCCCATTCCCCTCGGTCCCGGAATCGGAATCCTCAGTGTCATCAACAACAGCGGCATCGTCGCCAGTGTCGTCATCGTCATCATCGAAGGCGCCATTGCGCACATCGTCGAGGTATTGCTCGGCGAGATCGACGGCGTCCTGCTCGTTCTCGGTCAGTTCGCCGTCCTCCTCGCGCTGGGCAGCGACCTGGAGGAAGTCCATCACGATGTCCTCGGCATCCTCGAGCGCGGAGATGCCCGGCGCAATGATGCCGTCTTCGTCGATGAGCACGGTGAGCAGGTCGGCGATGTCGGCGAATTCCTCTTCGCTCAGCTCGTCGTCGCCCAGGTTGGCGTCCTCCAGCAGCTGCGGGGCGCCGCCTTTGACGAAGCAGTCCAATGCCGAGAGCGATGCCGCGACGGTGTTGCGCCATCCTTCGCTGAGCAGCCATTCGCGCTGCTCGTAATCCGCGGGTTGCAGGTCGGCGACGCAATGGATGCGCCCCCAGCCTTCCACATGCTGGGCGAGGTAGTAGATCTCCTCGTTGGATTCCTCCCACCGGTGCATGCAGGTGATGACGAACAGCGTGAATTCGTCACACCGCCCCATCATGCGCAGGATCTCCTTGATGTCCTCCGGCAGGTCGAATCCTTCGAGCATGACGAGGCCGTACTTGACGAGGAAGGGGTCGGCGGCATTGCACACCAATGCCACGCCCAGGCGCACGAGCCTATCGAGGAATTCGTTGTCGTCGCTGAATTCGCTGATGGCGCGGTTGAGCTCCTCCTCCGCTTCGATCGCGGGCAAGGTGTCGGCGAGGTCGTCGAGCATGTCGCCGAACGTGTCATCATCGCGCTGGATGGCGCGCACCATCGCGTGTATGGTCGCGATCTGCTCTTTCGTGGGCTTCCCGACGCCCGTGCCATAGAGCTCCATGCCATCGGTGAATCCATCGGAGTATTGCAGTGGCAACAGGTCGTCATCGCCGTCATCGTCCGTGACTTCGTCCGCGCCCTCATCGATGCCTTCATCGGTGCCCTCAGCGGTGCCTTCGCCATCGGCACGCGCGTCTTCCTTCCGGGCATCTTTCTCGAGCTTCGACAGGTCCGCCAGGTCGTCCTTGATGTCGTCATAGCCGGGGGCGAACTTCACAAGGCTGAAATCACGCGGCAGCATGCCGTCCTTGCCCATGTGGGATGCGATGAGCACGGCTAGGGAATCGCTGTTCTCATAATCTTCGTCATCCTCGTCGCCCTCGGCCCCATCGTCATCTTCGTCACCGAAATCATCGCCGAAGTCGAAATCGAAACACGGGAAGGGAGTGTCCCGCACAGCCTCATCGGAATCGTTATCAAGGTCCTCGTCGGCGGCGTCGCCATCGTCATCATCGTCATCGAACACATCGTCCGCGTCATCAGGATCGGAATCGTCGTCATCGTCGGCGTCATCATCGTCGAACGCGTCATCCGCATCGTCATCGTCGTATTCGATGTCGTCGTCGATGCCGAGGCGGTCGTCGCCATCGTCAGGCAAATCATCGGGCAGCGATTCGGGCTCGTAATCCTCGGCATCCGCAGCACCTGCGGACTCATACTCCTCGGGCTCATGTTCCTCGGACTCATACTCCCTGGCAGCATCGGCAGCCTCGGTATCGCGCTCGGCGTCTTGGACCGGCGTGGTGCGGTCAGCCGTTTCAGCATCACGAATTGCTTCGGGTTCGTCGATTTCTTCCCTGTTTTCCCCGGTCATGGCTTGCTCCCTCGTCATCGAATCCTCAGGGTACTCGTTCTCAGCAGAATGCGGCATGATGGCCTCTTTCCCGAAACGGTGTTCTCGAACGCAATTCTACGGCACAACACCCGGCAGGAGCGGCAGACACGCGCCATGTTTATGAATTATTAACCTCGGGACGATCAGGACTGGAGCAGCATGCGGTCATTGCCATCGCTGCGGTGCGCCGGTCACCGCAGCACGCCGACGAGCACGCGGGCGTCGATGGTGATGCTGGGCACGCGCAGCTGCCGCCGCTCGGCGTCGCTGAAGCGGAATGCGAGCGGCGTCATGTCGAGGAGCGTCGATTGGCGCTCGGCGGGTACGTCGAACGTTTGCGTGGCGGGAATGGTGGCGCGTTCGGTGCAGTTCTCGCCAAAGATGCGCAGCACGTCGCTCTCGCTGTGCGCGCCGTCGCCGATCGCCTCGCGCAGCTGCTCCAGGTGCCGTGGGCCGGGCACCACTTTGATGAGTACGCCACCGGGGCGCAGCACGCGGGCGAACTCACGGTAATTGGCGGGGGTGAACACGTTGAGCACGCAATCCACCGAGGCATCGGCGAGCGGCAGGTTCGCCACGTCGGCGACGATCCACAGGTTCGGGTCTCCCCCGCTGGCGGCGAGACGGATCGCGTCCTTGGAGATGTCGGCGCCAATCAGCATCGGGCCAGGCATGGCACCGGCAGCCCCTGCGCCGCTGGTGTCGGCATCACGATTGACTGCACCCGTGCCGATGCCATCATCGCCGCGGAATGCTTGCGCGATGCCGCGCAGATAGTAGCCCTCGGCGCAACCGGCGTCGAGGATGCGCAAAGGCCGGAGGGCTTCATCAGGCGTTGCGAACTGCCGCACCGCGTCCACCACGGCGCCCAGCACATGGTCGTAGTAGCCCCAGGAGAGGAACTCTCGACGGGCATCGAAGAACTCCTTCGTATAGCCCTTGAGCGGCTTTTGTGCCGGGATGAAGTTCACATAGCCCTTGCGCGACACATCGAACGTATGCCCCGCCGCGCAGCGCAAGGCGGCGCCGAAGGGGCGCAATTCCAGCGCTGACGCGTCCGATGGCGCGTCCGATGGCTGCTGTGAACCAGCTGCCTCGCTACGTGCCGCGCACACCGGGCAGCGGAACAGCGCGGCGGCGTCCATGTATTTGCGCACGCGCGGGGCGAGCACGCGCGGGGCGAGCTTTGCCGAGGATTGGGAATCCGCTTGAGAACCCGCCTGAGAACCCCTCTGAAAATCCGCCATCATGCCACCGCCATCGCCGTCATCCACGTCTCGATGATCGCGCACACGCCCAGCAGCGCGAACGCCATCGCCGCCGCCTGACCGGTGCCGCGCGCATTACCCACATACCGGCAGCGCCACGGCTCGGAGGGGTCCACATAGAGCCAATAGAAGCGCCCCTCGCGGAAGTCGGCATCAAGCGTGGAGCCGAAGAGCCGGTCCTGCGAAGCGGTGCAATACATGTCATCGTCGAATTCGTATTGAAAATACGGAGTGTGCAGGGGCTGCAGATTGCCTCGTACATCTTGCACATTCACCCCGGCGAGCATCGTCTCGCCCAGGTAGACCCCGGGCACCTTGACCGTGCAGCCGCCCTGCCGGCGTCGGCATTCCGCCGCCACCGCCATGAGCACGCCGAAACCGCACACCGCCATGATGAGCACGCCCAGCCGGGGCGAGCGGAATGCCACGAGCGCCGCCCCGGCGAGCGCGACGAGGCCCGCGATGCGCAGCACCTGCCGCAGCGTGCGGCTTTGCGCGATCGCCTCGTCGTCGCCCAGCGTGAGCAGCGAGATGCCATACGCCACAAGCGCGGCATAGATGATCATGACAGCGACAAACACCTTTCCCACTCTACCCGCGGGTTTGGGGCGCCCGATGAATCGGGTGCACAATCCGCTCAGTGCGTAATCCTCCCGCCGACTCCTGGCAGGGGAATTGGCAGCTCGGCAGTCCTACGACTGCGATGGAGCTCCTGATGGAATCCTCACGCCTCGCAATCCTCCCACCGTCTAACCTTCTGATAAGCGGGTATCGAATATGCCTATAGCAAAGCGGTGCGTCCCAGGCGCGACCCGTGTACGTTTCTAAGAGCAAGGAAGAAGGAGGTCGCTGCTTGTTCGATTGGTCATTCGTAGCGCGATACGCACCGTTTTTCGTCAACGGCGCGCTCATCACGCTCTACATCTCCGTGCTCGGCATCGCGCTGTCGATCGGCGTGGGCTTCGTGTGCGCGCTCGTGGAGATCGCACGCATCCCCGTGTTGCGCCAGATCGTGCGTTTCTACATTGAGCTGAGCCGCAACACGCCGTTGCTGATCCAACTGTATTTTCTCTACTTCGGCTTCCCCAAGCTGGGCATCGTGTGGAGCTCGCAGACCTGCGCGATCGTGGGCCTGGGGTTCCTGGGCGGCTCGTACATGAGCGAGGCGTTCCGCGGCGGCCTGCAGACCGTGCCGCAGTCGCAATACGAGTCCGCGTATGTGCTGGGGCTCAGCAAGTGGCAGACGCTGCGCCGCCTTGTGCTGCCGCAGGCGTTCAGCCTGTGCGTGCCGGCGCTCGTGGCGAACGTCATCTTCCTCATCAAGGAATCGTCGGTCGTCTCCGCCATCGCCCTTGCGGACGTGATGTATGTGACACGCGACCTCATCGGCATGTATTACAGCACCTACGAGTCGCTGTTCCTGCTCATCGTGACGTATCTGGTGATCTTGCTGCCGATTTCGCTGTTCGGCCTGTGGCTGGAGAGGAGGTTCGACTATGAGCGGCGTTGAATTGCTCATGCAGCCGTCCGTCATGCCGCGCCTGCTGTCGGGCCTGTGGGTGACCGTGTGGATCGCCGCGGTGTCGGTGGCGGGCAGCATCCCGGTGGGGCTCGTGACCGGCTGGCTCATGACCCGGCGCAACGTGGTGGTGCGCTTCCTTATGCGCCTGTACCTGGATTTCATCCGCATCATGCCGCAACTGGCGTTGCTGTTCATCGCGTTCTACGGCTTCGCGCGCCTGTGGAACTGGAACCTCGACGCCACGGGCGCGTGCGTGCTCGTGTTCATCCTGTGGGGCGGCGCCGAGCTGGGCGACCTGGTGCGAGCGGCACTGCAATCCATCCCTGCCTCGCAGTACGACTCCGCGTATGTGCTGGGATTCAACACGTGGCAGACCTATACGCGCCTCATCATCCCGCTGGCGCTGCGCCGCATGCTGCCCGCGTCGGTGAACCTGGCGACCCGCATCGTGAAGACCACGTCGCTCGCCGTGCTGCTCGGCGTGGTGGAGGTCGTCAAGGTGGGCCAGCAGATCATAGACGTCTACCGCTTCCGCTGCCCGGACGGCGCCCTGTGGATTTACGGCGCCATATTCCTTATGTATTTCTTCATCTGCTGGCCGCTGTCGCTGCTGGCACGCCACCTCGAAAGGAAGTGGTCCCATGACTGAGGCACGCAATGTTTCGGCGGCACAGACCGATGCCGTGGCACAGACCGATGCCGTGCAGCCGGCGCTCTCGGTGCGCCATCTGACGAAGACCTACCCGCACGCCGATCGCCCGGTGCTGAATGATGTTTCCTTTGACGTGCCCAAAGGCAAGGTGCTCGTGGTACTCGGGCCCTCCGGCTCGGGCAAGTCCACGCTGCTGCGCGCCATCGCCGGCCTCGAGCCGATCCAGAGCGGCACAATCGCCCTGCGCGGCGAGGTGATCGACGAAGGCAAGCCCGGTCGTCTGACCGGCCGCAGCAAGCGCGCGAGCGCCCTGCGCACCCGCATCGGCATGGTGTTCCAAAGCTACGACCTCTTCCCCAACAAGACGGTGCTGGGCAACATCACGATGGCGCCCACGCTCGTGCTCAAGCGCAAGCCCGCCGAGGCACGCGAGGAGGCCATGCAGCTGCTGGAGCGCGTGCACCTGGCGGACCGCGCGAACGCCTGGCCGCATGAGCTTTCCGGCGGCCAGCGCCAGCGCGTGGCAATCTGCCGGGCGCTCATCGAACACCCCGAGGTGCTGCTGCTCGACGAGATCACCGCGGCGCTGGACCCCGAAATGGTGCGCGAGGTGCTCGACGTGGTGCTCGAGCTCGCCGACAACGGCCAAACGATGGTGCTCGTCACGCACGAGATGCGCTTCGCCGAGGCGATCGCCGACCGTGTGCTGCTGCTCGAAGACGGCGCGATCGTCGACAGCTCCGACGATCCGGAGGGCTTCTTCACCAACCCACAGTCCGAGCGGGCGAAGCAGTTCCTCGGCTCGTTCGAGTACAAGCGGCACGAGGCGACTGCCTGATCGGCGATCAGCCCCACCGTCCATCCAGATTTTCATCCGAACCATCCAATCATCAGACAGAAGGAACACAAGGAGGAACAATGTCCCCTACATTCGCCACCCGCATGCGCAAGGCAACCCGCGCGGTCACCGCTCTCGCCACCGCCGCCATCATGGCGCTGGGCCTGGCGGCATGCGGCCCCCAGGCCGAGGTGCCGTCCGACTCGTCTTCGTCGGCGTCCGGCACCACGTCGAACGCGCAGGCCCGCACGCTTGACGAGATCAAGAGCTCCGGCGTGCTCAAGGTCGCGGTGTTCTCCGACAAGGCGCCGTTCGGCTATGTGGACGACCAGGGCAACTACGCCGGCTACGACGTGGTGTTCGCCGAGCGCCTCGCGAAGGACCTCGGCGTGAAGCCGGAATACACGTCCGTGGACCCCGCCGCCCGCGTGGACGTGCTTACCTCGAACAAGGTGGACGTGGTGCTCGCCAACTTCACCGTGACCGACGACCGCAAAGAGAAGGTGGACTTCGCCGACCCGTACATGAAGGTGTCGCTGGGCGTCGTCTCCCCTGACGGTGCCGAGATCACCGACGTGAGCCAGCTCGATGGCAAGACGCTCATCGTCGCCAAGGGCACCACCGCCGAGACCTATTTCGAGAAGAACTACCCGAACATCACGCTGCAGAAGTACGACCAGTACGCGGATGCCTACAATGCGCTGCTCGATGGCCGTGGCGACGCGTTCTCCACCGACAACACCGAGGTGCTCGCCTGGGCGAAGTCCAACAAGGGCTTCACAGTGGGCATCACGAAGCTCGGCGACGCGCAGACCATCGCGCCCGCCGTGCAGAAGGGCAACACCGAGCTGCTCGACTTCATCAACTCCGAGATCAAGCAGCTGGGCACCGAGAACTTCTTCCACGATGACTACAAGCAGACGCTCGAGCCGGTCTACGGCGACGATGTGAGCCCCGATGACATCGTGGTGGAAGGCGGCGTCGTCGACTGACGGGCCGGGCCGGGCCGGGTTGGCGAACCAATCAATCTGACCTGTCATCAAGCCGACCCGCTACCGAGCCAATCAAGGGCGTGGGACGTTGGAACCAAGCAATTCCAACGATCCCGCGCCCTTTGTGTATGTGCAATGCATGTGCGGCCCTGCAACGGCATGCTCGGCACCGGCTCGGGGATGGTCCATCATTGCCGGCTTGCGCCATTCCCTCTGACGATCCGGATGCATTTGAGAGACTCAGAGAGAACGGCACCCGATTCGCACATTTTCAGGGGAAAAGACACAGATTTTCATACCGTTTTCCCTGACAATCCGAAATGCTCCGCAATCATCAGAGATTCCAGCACTTTCCGCGCCCGCGACGACCAGGACTGCGGCGATACAGACGTTTGCGACACACTCGAGCCCTACCTGACCTGATTCAAGCGATCCAAGTGCCGCAAACCCATGCATCGGCGCACCGACCGGCAACGGTGCAGACATTACGACACCCTTGAAGTGCAGCCGGCCCCGATCCTGCCAGCCAGACTGTCGCAAGCCCATGCACCGATGTCCCAGCCGGTGACGGCGCAGACATTTACGACATTCCTCGCCCCTATCTGGCTCCGACTCCACCAATCCAACTGCCCCAAACCCATGCGCCGTCAACGGGCAATCAGACAGCGCAGACATTTCCAATACCCCTTGCCCCCACTTGGCTTCGATTTCATCAATCCAAGTGCCGAAACCCATGCACCAGCGCGGTCACCAATGCTGGTGCAGACATTACGGCACCCTTTGCCGTGTCTGAACACGATCGCGTTATCATGGCCGCCATCCTCATGTGCAGCATCGCATCCGCTCATTCCCTGCACACATTTCTGTCGCCCACGCGCCTTATTCGGGCCGGTTTCCCCTAGCCAGACCGCAAAAATCGGGTGCAGCGTCGCCGCCAGGCATCTCATTGCACACAGATGTGCCGCCCTCAGCCTGGGTTCTCAACAGTCAGGGTTATCAACTCCATGCGAACGCGTGCGAACCGATGCAAGAAATGGAAAAGGTCTTGAAACATTGGTTCCAAGACCTGTGCGGGTGGGCGCTCGCGGACTCACCATGTTCCAAGCTCACTGACCCGCAGCCCCAGCCCCACGACACGGGTACCCGCCGCGCCATGCCGCGCGTGTTTATCATGGTTAGGCAACGTTGCCATTTCAGGGAACTCAGGGATAGAGCAGAAGGGCACTTCCATGGAACCAGTCGCGAACGCATCCACATCACATGCATCGGCATCTGCCGCATCATCAGCATCCGCATCGTCGCCCGCCGCAACGTCGTCCATATCGTCGCCCACATCATCAGCACCTGCATCACCCGCACCGCAGAAACCAGCATCCCGCCTCGAGACCGAAACGGCACGCGGCACCATGCAAGGCGCGGCCCTGCCTCCGAACGCTGCCCCCAGCACATCGCGCAAGGTGCGCATCGCGGAGTTCATCGAACGCTGGCGCGGGCGCGGTGATGAGAAGCAGGAGACGCAGCTGTTTTGGCTTGACCTTGAGCAAAGCGTGCTCGGCATCCCCCAGTCCAAGGCGATCGAGGGCACGAAGTTCGAATACCGCACGGCAGGCGGCGGGTACATCGACGTGCTGTGCCCGGATGCCCGCTTCCTGGTGGAGCAGAAAAGCGCGGGCATTGACCTCGACAAGCCCGAGCAGCGCCAAGGCACCGATGTCACCCCGGTGCAGCAAGCGCTTCGGTACTCCGATTACCTGCCGGTAAGCCAGAAGCCGACCGTCATCTGCACATGCAATTTCCAACGGTTCCGCTTCTACGACCTCGAGAAGGACCCGCGTGCCGAAGGCGCCCCGGTGGCGGACTTCGCGCTGGAAGACCTCGATGGCAACTACGCCACGCTCGCAAGCATCTTCAACGAAGACAACAGCCGCATCGTGGTTGAGCAGCACCTCTCGGAAAACGCCGGCGAGAAGGTCGCCATGCTGCACAATGCCATCGCCAAGCAATATAAAGACCCCGACAGCCCCGAGAACCATCATGCCCTGGCGGTGCTCACCGTGCGGCTTGTGTTCTGCCTGTATGCCGAGGACGCGGACCTGTTCCCGCGCGGCTCATTCAGCCGGTACGTCGATTCCTACGACGCCGATCACCTGCGCCGCGCCATCGTCGACCTGTTCCGCACCCTCAACACACCGGAGAGCGAGCGCGACACCTATCTGGAGCCGGAACTCAAGCAGTTCCCCTATGTGAACGGCGGCCTGTTCGCCGAGCAGATCGAGATCCCACCATTCACCGATGCCATCAAAGACCGGTTGCAAAAGGCTGGCGACTTCGACTGGCGCGGCATCAGCCCCGTCATCTTCGGCTCCCTGATGGAAGAGACGCTGAGCCATGACCAGCGGCGCCAAGGCGGCATGCACTACACCACGGAGAAGAACATCCTCCGCGTCATCGACCCGCTGTTCCTCGACGGGCTCAAGGCGGAGCTCACCGCCATCCAGCACGAGACGTTCGCTCCCAAGACCCACAAGCAGCACCTGCAGGCATTCCAGAAGAAACTGGGCAGCTTGCAGTTCCTCGACCCCGCCTGCGGCTCAGGCAACTTCCTCACCGAGACATACCTGTGCCTGCGCCGCTTGGAGAACGAGGTGCTCGCCGAGCTCAACAAAGACCAGGGCATGCTCGACTTGGGCGACAACCTCAACCCCATCGAGGTGAGCATCAGCCAGTTCCACGGCATCGAGATCAACGACTTCGCCGTGTGCGTGGCGCGCACGGCGCTGTGGATCGCCGAGCAGCAGGCGCTCGACGAGACGGCGTCCATCGTGGGCGACCAGCCCAGGCTCCCCTTGCACAACTACCACAACATCGTGTGCGCCAACGCGCTGCGCTATGACTGGAACGAGCTGCTGCCCGGCAGCGAGTGCAATTATGTGATGGGCAATCCGCCGTTTGTGGGCCAGTATTTGATGACCGATGACCAGAAGTCGGACATGCAGGAATTGATGGGACGGGATTACAACGGCTACCTTGACTACGCAACCGGGTGGCATTACAAGGCCGCCCATTACCTAAACGATACGCCGGGCGCAGCGTTCGCGCTCGTTTCCACGAACTCGATTTGCCAAGGCCAGCCGGTGCCCGCGCTGTTCAAACCCCTGTTTTCGATGGGCTGGCGCATCAAGTTCGCACACCGCACGTTCAAGTGGAACGCCCAATCAACGGACATGGCGAACGTTCACGTCATTGTTCTTGGCATGACCAAAGACAAGACGGTCAAGCCGTGGCTGTACTCGTATGCGGACATCCAAGGCGATCCGGTCAGGAGCGATGCAACGAACATCAATGGGTATCTCATCGGCGGGCCGGATATTTTCGTTGAGAAGAGAATGAGGCCCATCAGTTCAGAATTGGAGTCGGCGGTATTCGGGTCAAAACCAGCAGATGGCGGAAACCTGTTTCTTTCTGACGAAGAACGTTCCGAAGCACTCACGGACCCGATTGCCGCAAAATTCATTCGTCCTTTTGTTGGAGCAAGTGAACTGATAAATGGAAAGGATCGCTGGTGTCTCTGGCTCACTGATGCGGCACCATCTGATTTGCGTAGTTCCAAATTCCTCCGTACTCGAATTGAGCAAGTGAGGAACATGAGAGAAGCAAGCGGGAAGAAGGCAACACGAGAGGCTGCACACACATCCTGGTTATTTGCCGAAATCAGGCAGCCTCAACTTCCCTATCTTGGAGTTCCGCGTCATTTCTCCGGTAATAGAGAATACATGACATGCCGCCGATATGATGCCGACACGATACTTGGGGATGCATGTTTTTTAATTCCAGATGAGAATGGTCTCGCGTTTTCGATTATCGAATCGACAATGTTCATGACATGGCAAGATGCAATCGGCGGACGCATCAAATCCGATTGCCGATTCAGCAACACCATCGTATGGAATAATCTCCCCCTTCCCCAGCTCACCGATGACATGCGTCAGAAGGTCATCGACGCGGGCAAGCAGGTGATCGCGGCACGCGCCAACCATCCCGGCCAGTCGCTTGCCGACCTGTATGACCCCGACTTCATGCCGCAGGACCTGCGCAAGGCACACGAAGACCTAGACAAGGTGGTGGACGTCGCCTTCGGCGCCCCCAAGTGGCTCCGCGGCGACAACGACTCTCGCCTCGCCATCCTCTTCGACGACTACGCCCGCCTCACCTCCGCCGAATCCACCGCCAAGGCAGCCAAAACCGCCAAGACGAAAAAACGCGCAAGGAAGACCACCACCGAGCAGAAGGCTTAATCATTCCTGTTCGCCCATTGGACAGGCGATCAGCTCTGTCGTCATCCCAATCCCCATCACAGCCATCCACAAGAGAGGAGAACTCCATGTCGAAGCTCACAGTCGACCAGAAAACCATCCGCCAGTTGCTCTATGACAAGCATGCGGATTTCCTTATCCCGGACTACCAACGTCCCTACGCCTGGGGCGAAGATGAATGCTCAACGCTATGGGATGATCTCTTTGCATTCGCCTTCCCGAACGATGCTTCTGACCAATTCAACAGGAATGATGAATACTTCCTCGGTCCTATCGTCACCTTCCTCAACGACGATGGGAAGCTCGAAGTCATCGATGGCCAACAGCGTCTCACCACCATCATGCTGCTCCTGCGAGCCTTCTATGACAAGTTCTCGCACATGAAGGACCAGCAGTCCCGCAAGATGTACGACGACATCCAAAGCTGCATCTGGAAAACCGACGAATTCGACCAGCCCGACAAGGACCAGCTGAAAATCGATTCCGAGGTCGCGTCAGACGACGACAAAGACGAGTTCCTGAAAATCCTGAAAACCGGCGAGACCAATCCGTCGATGCAAAGCCGATACGCGAAGAACTTCAAATTCTTCCAAGTCAAGATCACGAAGCTCACTGACGAATGGCCGACTTACATTGCGCCGTTCGCAGCTCGAATCCTCAACAATGTGATACTGCTCCCCATTGAGGCGGAATCGCAAGACACTGCTCTGCGTATCTTCTCGACCCTTAATGATCGTGGTTTGCCACTTTCCGACGCTGACATTTTCAAAAGCCAGATGTACAAGCACTATTCGGCAGAGAGCAAACGCAAAGAGTTCAGCGAGCGTTGGCGCACACTCGAAGATGGTGCGAACGATACCTTCCATCCACTGCGCGGCACTCCGATGGATGACCTCTTCACTCGTTACATGTATTACCGCCGTGCACTGCTGGGCATCCACGACACCACGACAGAAGGACTCCGCGATTTCTATGCCCGCGACAAGTACGCGATTCTCAAAGATGACCAAACGCTATGCGACTTGGAGAACCTGCTGGCGTTTTGGCAAAGCGTCGACTCCCATGCGGATTTCACCGAGCCTGTGAACCGACGCCTGGACGTACTCCGATACGCTCCTAACAGAATGTGGACATACCTGCTGAGTGTATGGTTCCTGGCGAAACGCCATGACGACAACACTCTGGACCAGGATGAGCTCGCGCACTTTCTTGACCTCATCACTGCGTTCATCTGGGCATACGCTCTGGAACGTCCCGGCGTGAATTCACTACGCTCCCCTGTGTATCCAGAAATGGAAAACATCGTGAACGGAAAAGATGTGACGTTCGCTGACTACAGATTCGAAAAAGACAAAATCGCGGACCGCTTCCATGCATTCCAATTCACAAATCAGCGTTCCATCACGCGATCCATGCTTGCGTGGTGGGCGTACCACAACGAAAAGCAGCAACTGTGGTCGCCGGACACCGTTCTGGAAATCGAGCACATCTATGCAAAGAAGCGTGCCGAAATCGAGCCCCTTTCAAGCAGAGCCAATCTCGAAGCACTTGGCAACAAGGCATTGTTGGAGAAGCGTGTGAACATCCGTGCCGCTGATTACCGTTTTGCCGACAAGCGAAAGTATTACATCGGTTTCACTGATGGCAATGGCACTCAGCGTATCGGTACCAAGAATGCCGAGCTCCTCGAATTAGCCCACGACAAGACTGACTTCACGGAGACGGACATCGAAAACCGCACGAACGAAATCATCGATGCATTCGTTGATTATCTCGGCGAGAACGGTCTGCTCTCCGCCGAGTAAGTGCAAGATGACCGCCAAGCAGTTTGGCGGCTCAATCTTCAGATATCTCGTTGGTATCGTAAACGTCTGCACCGATGCACCAGTCGGCGACGGCGCAGACGTTTGCGACATTCCTCGCTCCTATCTGGCTCCGATTTCATCAATCCAAGTGCCGAAACCCATGCACCGGCGCGGTCACCAACGCTGGCGCAGACATTACGGCACCCTTTGCCTTGCCTGGACACGATCGCGTTATCATGGCCGCCATCATCATGTGCAGCGTCGCCGCCAGGCATCTCATTGCACACAGATGTGCCGCCCTCAGCCTGGATTGTCAACAGTCTGGGCCATCAAATCCACGCGGACACATGCGAACCAATGCAAGAAATGGAAAAGGTCTTGGAACGTTGGTTCCAAGACCTGTGCGGGTGGGCGACGCGGCTCGAACGCGCGACCTCCTGAACCACAATCAGGGGCTCTACCTACTGAGCTACGCCCACCATCGCTGCTGACGCTGGACTTCACGAATGGAAATCCAACAGGCAACAGATGAAACTATACACGAATCTGGCGATGCGCGTGCCGCGTGTCGCGAAATCGCATGCTAGATTTCGTCCGCCTCGCGCGGCACCGGGCGCGGGGATTCGCCGGCATACCAGGCGCGGTCGTCGGCAATCGCTTGGCGCTCCATCGCTTCGAAGGCCTGGACCGATGCGGCAAGCGAATGCGTGCGCGCAATCTCACGCGCATACTCCCCGCTCATGCGGGCACGCTCCTGCGGATGGTCGACCCACCAGTCGATGCGGGCGGCGAGCGCCGACGCATCGCGCACCGGGTAGAGTGAGCGCTCGTCGAGCGCGAAATCCCGCGCGGCGGACAGGTCAGAATCCGCAATGACCGGCACGAGCCCGCACGCGAGCGCCTCCATGACGCTCACGCCCTCAAGGTCGGCGATGGACGGATGCACGAACAGGTCCGCGGAACGCAACAACGCGGGCATGTCAGCATGCGCGTGAAACCCGATGTGCGCCGGACGTGCAAGCCACCGCTCGCACTCGCGCGTGAGCGACCGTTCGAGCGGGCCGGTGCCGGCGATCGTAAGCTCCGCGTCGTCGCGGTGCCGGCACATGCCGAGTGCATGGATGAGCGTCACTTGGTCTTTCTCGCTGGCGAGCCGGCCGGAGGCGAGCACCCGGAACGGGCGGGATGCCATGCCGCCGCCGGTTTCCGTTGTGTCTGCCGCGCCGTCCACACCGCCTGCGACATCCCCGGCACCCGCGCCGCTCCCCGCCCGTGACGGCGCCGCCCACGGCTGGGCGCTTGCCATGCCGGGCTTCGGCGCGAACATCGGGTCGTAGCCGTTGGAGATCACATGCAACTCATTGCGGTAGCCATGCTCGCTCAACAGGCGCGCGGTCATCTTGGTGGGCACGTGCACGTGGCGCACCCAGCGGTACATCTCGCGGCGGAACAGCGCATACATGCCATCCACCGCACCCGGCACGTAGCGCAAGGGCCCTGCCGAATACAGCACGTTCTCGGGCTGCAGGTGGAACGCGCAGCTCACCGGGATGCGCAGGGCGCGCGCCGCCTTGCGTGCGGCGATCTCAAACGGGAATGGCAGGTACAGGTGCACGATGCTCGCCCCGTCGAACGCCTTGCGGAACAGTTCGGGGCTGGGCGTGGCGAAATGCATCTGCTGGCGGGCGGCAATGGGCGAGACAAGGGGCACGTGCTTCTCGACGGCGGCGTACTCCCCCGCGCCCACGCCCACGAGGCGCACCTCGTGCCCCAGTGCGCGCAATCCTTCGGCGAACTGCATCGCGGAGTTCGACGTGCCGTTGCCCTCGTTGCCCACTGCGTCAACCACCAGGGCGATGGTCATCGGCTTGTCATCCTGATTCACGTTCATCGTTCTCTCCTCCGAACACTGGCTGGCTAACGAACATTGGCTGGCGAACATCGGCTACCGACGTTGGCTATCGGTTTCGATCGCTGGCTATCCGCCATCGAACACCCGCCGCTGTCCGCCGCTCAATCGTCTGCCACTCAATCGTTGTGAACTTTCCGGCGCGGCATCCTTGCCGCTGCCTGAGCACTACATTACCGCCATTGTTAGGGCAACCGCGCCGCATGCCCCGCCTCCACCATCGTTTCGCAGCGTCGGGCGGCAATGACACAATGAGACGCATGAGCAACGAAACAGGGACCGCATCCACCGCCGCATCCGAATCCTCCGTATCTTCCGCAACCACAATTCCCGCAACGTCCACGACCAGCGCCGCCACCTCTGCAGCCTCCGCCCCGCAGCAGAACGCCGTCGACTACACGCTCGGCACGCCGCTGGGCAAGCGCCCCACCACCGTGCTGCTGCTGGGTTCGGGCGAGCTGGGCAAGGAGATCAGCATCGAACTGATGCGCCTGGGCGCCCATGTGTGCGCCGCCGACTCCTATGCGGGCGCGCCCGCCATGCAGGTGGCACACGAATGCCGCGTGTTCGACATGACCGACCCGGCGCAGCTCGACGCCACGATCGCCGAGGTCAAGCCCGACATCATCATCCCCGAGGTCGAGGCGATCGCCACCCAGGAGCTTGAGAAAGCCGCCAACCGCGGCGTGCAGGTGGTGCCCAGCTGCCAGGTCGCCGCCATCTGCATGAACCGCGAGAGCCTGCGCGTGCTCGCCCACGAAACGCTCGGCCTGCCCACCACGCCGTACCGCTTCGCCGACAGCCTCGACGAACTCAAGGCGGGCGCCCAGGAGGTCGGCTACCCGTGCGTCGTCAAGCCGATCATGAGCTCGTCCGGCCACGGCCAGTCCGTGGTGCGCACGCCGGACGCCATCGAGGCGGCATGGCATGAGGCGCAGGTGGGTCGCCGCGCTGCCGCCGGTCACACCGACCAGGTCTCCCGCGTGATCGTGGAGGCCCTGGCGCCGCTCGACTACGAGCTCACCGTGCTCACCGTGAGCTCGAGCGCCGGCATCGTGACCTGCCAGCCGGTGGGCCATGTGCAGGTGAACGGCGACTACCGCGAGTCCTGGCAGCCGGCCCGCGTGCCCGACGATGTGCTCGCCAAGGCGCAGCAGATCGCCCGCACGATGGTGGGCGGCCTCGCCGACATCGCCCACCAACATGGCGAGAAGGGCTGGGGCGTGTTCGGCGTGGAGATCTTCGTGCTCACCGACGGCCGCGTGCTGTTCAACGAGGTCTCGCCCCGCCCGCACGACACGGGCATGGTCACCATGATCTCGCAGCGCCTCAGCGAGTTCGCGCTGCATGCGCGCGCCGTGCTCGGCGTGCCGGTGAGCGAGCGCGAGGTCGAGCTGCTGCGTGGCAACGGCGTGTGCGCAAGCCGCGCAATCGTGGTGGAGGGCACCGGCGAAGTGGAGTTCTCCAACCTGCCGCAGGCGCTGGCGATCCCGCAGACCGACGTGCGCATCTTCGGCAAGCCGGGCGTCAACGGCCACCGCCGCATGGGCGTGGTGCTCGCCGCCGGCACAGACGAGTTCGATGCCCGCGACCTGACGCAGCAGGTGCTCGACACACTGCACATCACCATCGACTGACCGGTTCGCACAGCTACGTTCCCCAACCGCCTGCATGCCGCCACGTTGCGAGATCCCCTAGGGATTTCCGCGCGCGGTATGTAGGCGGTTCTTGGTAGTGTGAAGACGTTCGAGGAACTCCTGCTCCTTTGCATTCACAACTTTCATCACATACGAAAGGCAATGATGGAGAAACTGGGCAAGCTCTACGAGGGCAAGGCTAAGAAGCTGTACGCAACCGACGACCCGGATGTGCTGTGGGTCGAATACATGAACCAGGCCACCGCCGGCAACGGCGCGAAGAAGGCGCAGATCCAGGGCAAGGGCGAGCTGAACAACCGCATCACCACCCTGATCTTCAAGCTGCTTGCGAAGCGCGGCATCCCCAGCCACTTCATCAAGCAGATCTCCGACAACGAGCAGCTCGTGCGCAAGATGACGATGTTCCCGCTCGAGATCATCATGCGCAATGTCGCCGCCGGCTCTTTCTCCAAGCGCTACGGCGTGAAGGAAGGCTCCGCCTTGAAGCAGCCGATCCTCGAGTTCTGCTACAAGAGCGACGACCTGGGCGATCCGTTCCTCAACGACGACGACCTTCTCGCGCTGGGCCTTGCGACCCGCGAGCAGCTGGAGATCATCTCCGCCAAGACCCGCGAGATCAACCGCGCGCTCATCAACATCTTCAAGTCCATCGACGTGAACCTCATCGATTTCAAGATCGAGATGGGCACCACCTCCGATGGCACGATCCTGCTCGCCGACGAAATCACACCCGACACCTGCCGCCTGTGGAACGCCACGAAGGACGGCTCAATCGAGCACCTCGACAAGGACCTGTTCCGCCGCGACCTGGGCAACATCATTCCGGCTTACGAAGATATCTGCAGCCGTCTTGAGGATCTTGCCAAGTCCAAGGGCATTGCCTGATTGAGCCTTACGGCGTTTCGGTGGCGTGCTCTCGGAATCCCACGAATCACACCACGGAACGCATGGCATGGAAATCGGCGCAGGCTGGCATGACGGCTGCATCTTACGGATGCCCGCATGCCCCTGCGCCGATTTTCGCTTTGCTGCCGCTTGATGATGCCGTCTGATTACACCACCTGGTTGCTGTGCCGCTTGATTGCGACGCCTGATTGCCAGGTGCCGCAGATGCGACAGACAGCCGCGACACCGTCTTTGACAGACATTCACAACATTTCCCATACATCACCTCCATCAATCACATACATCAACAGAAAGGACACCCCGTGGTTTTTCGCATCTATGTGGAAAAGAAGCACGGCTTCGATGTCAAGGCGCAGCAGCTCGCCACTGAGCTGCGCACCATCCTGGGCATCCGAGGCCTTGCCAACCTGCGGATGATCAACCGTTACGATGTGGAAGGCATCACGGAGGACCTCTTCCGCTCCTGCATCCCCACCGTGTTCAGCGAGCCGCAGACCGACGACGCCTCCGAGCAGATGCCGGCGACGGAAGCCGGCGACGTGGTGTTCGCCACCGAGTTCCTGCCCGGCCAGTTCGACCAGCGCGCCGACTCCGCGAGCGAATGCATCCAGCTCATCAGCCAGGGCGAGCGCCCCGCCGTGCGCTCCGCCATCGTGTATGTGCTCACCGGCGACCTGAGCGACGCGGATGTCGCCGCCATCAAGAAGTACGTGATCAACCCGGTGGAGGCGCGCGAGGCAAGCCTCGAGCCGCGCACCACGCTCCATGTGGCGGTGCCCAAGCCGCAGCCGGTGGAGGTCATCGACGGCTTCCGCGAGTACACGGACGCGCAGCTGCAGGAGTTCATCGACGACCGCGGCCTGGCGATGGACCTGGCGGATGCGCAGTTCTGCCGCGACTACTTCGCCAACGAGGAGCACCGCGACCCCACGATCACCGAAATCAAGGTGATCGACACGTATTGGTCCGACCACTGCCGCCACACGACGTTCGGCACGCGCTTCACCGACGTGAAGATCGACGATGCCGTGGTGAAGAAGGCGTTCGACAAGTACCTGCAGATCCGCCATGAGCTGGGCCGCGACGCCAAGCCGGTGTGCCTCATGGACATCGGCACGATCGGCGCCAAGTACCTCAAGGCGAAGGGCATCCTGAAGAACCTCGACGAGTCCGAGGAGATCAACGCCTGCACCGTCAAGGTGAAGGTGGATGTGGACGGCGAGCAGCAGGACTGGCTGTTCCTGTTCAAGAACGAGACGCACAACCACCCCACCGAGATCGAGCCGTTCGGCGGCGCCGCCACCTGCATCGGCGGCTGCATCCGCGATCCGCTCTCCGGCCGCAGCTATGTGTACCAGGCGATGCGCGTGACGGGCGCCGCGGATCCGCGCACCCCGATCTCGCAAACGCTCGAAGGCAAGCTGCCGCAGCGCCAGATCGTGACGAAGGCCGCCGCGGGCTACAGCTCCTATGGCAACCAGATCGGCCTGGCGACCGGCCAGGTCAACGAAATCTACCACCCCGGCTACGTCGCCAAGCGCATGGAGGTGGGCGCCGTCGTGGGCGCCACGCCCGCCGACCATGTGCGCCGCGAGGAGCCGCAGCCCGGCGACGTGATCATCCTGCTGGGCGGCCGCACCGGCCGTGACGGCATCGGCGGCGCCACCGGCGCTTCCAAGTCGCACAACGTCGAGTCGCTCGAGAAGGACGGCGCCGAGGTGCAAAAGGGCAACGCGCCCGTGGAGCGCAAGCTGCAGCGCCTGTTCCGCCGTGGTGACGCGACGCGCCTCATCAAGCGCTGCAACGACTTCGGCGCGGGCGGCGTGTCCGTCGCCGTGGGCGAGCTCGCCGACGGCCTGTACGTGGACCTCAACAAGGTGCCCAAGAAGTACGAGGGCCTGGACGGCACCGAGCTCGCGATCTCCGAGTCGCAGGAGCGCATGGCGGTGGCCGTCGCCGCTTCCGACGTGGACGAGTTCCTCGGCTATGCCCGCGAGGAGAACCTCGAGGCGACGCCGATCGCGAAGGTGACCGAGGAGAAGCGCGTGCGCATGGTGTGGGACGGCGACGCGATCGTGGACCTCTCCCGTGCGTTCCTCGCTTCGAACGGCGCGCCCAAGCACCAGGACATCCACGTGGAGGCGGCGCAGCCGTATGCCACGCCGTGGCGCTCCGGCAGCCTCGCCGACCGCATGCACACGCTCGTCACCGACCTCAACGTGTGCTCCAACAAGGGCCTTTCCGAGCGCTTCGACTCCACGATCGGCGCCTCCACGGTGCTCATGCCGTTCGGCGGGCGCCGCCAGCTGACGCCGTCGATGGCGATGGTGGCGAAGTTCCCGGTGGACGGCGAGACGACCACCGCGTCCGCGATGGCGTGGGGCTTCAACCCGTACATCATGGAGAAGAACCAGTACACGGGCGCCTACCTTTCCGTGGTGGAGGCCGTGAGCAAGCTCGTCGCCGCGGGCTTCCGCCGCGAGGACGCGTATCTGTCGCTTCAGGAGTACTTCGAGAAGCTGCGCGAGGAGCCGGAACGCTGGGGCAAGCCCACCGCTGCCGTGCTCGGTGCGCTCATGGCGCAGCTTGACCTTGAGGTGGGCGCCATCGGCGGCAAGGATTCGATGTCCGGTTCGTTCGAGGACCTCGACGTGCCGCCGTCGCTCATCGCGTTCGCTGTCGCCGTGGGCCCCGCCGCGCGCGCTGTCTCCCCCGAATTCAAGGGCGCCGGCCACCGCATCGCGTGCATCACGCCGATGTATGGCGACGACAAGCTCACTCCGACCGCCGAAGGCATGAAGCAGGCGATGGCCGCAGTGGAGGCCCTCGTGGCCGACGGCAAGGCGCTGGCGATCTCCACGCCGGGCTATGGCTGCACCGCCGAGGCGCTGTTCAAGATGACGCTGGGCAACCGCATTGGCGTCAAGCTCGAGCCCGAGGTGACCGCCGACGCGCTGTTCACGCCGCTGTACGGCACGTTCTTCGTGGAGCTTGCCGACGACGCGCAGCTGCCCAAGCCCACGACCGACATGTTCTGCTCGGTCATCGGTGAGACGACCGAGGCGTACACGTTCGCCGCAGCCGGCGAGACGCTGGACCTCGACGCCCTGCAAGACGCTTGGGAGGGCGGCATCGAGTCCGTGTTCCCGTACCGTGGCGCAGGCGATGCTGTGGAGACCGTCTCCTCCGATGCCGCGACCACCCGTCGCACCGCCCCGGCGCTTGCCCAGGGTGCGAAGCCGCACGTGGTGATCCCGGTGTTCCCCGGCAACAACTGCGAGTACGACTCGGCGCGTGCATTCCGCCGTGCCGGCGCCGACGTGACGACGCTCATCATCAACAACCTGACGCCCCAGGCTGTGGCGGACTCCACCGCGCAGCTCGTGGACGAGATCCACAAGAGCCAGATTGTGATGATCCCAGGCGGCTTCTCCGGCGGCGACGAGCCGGATGGTTCCGCGAAGTTCATCACCGCATTCTTCCGCTCCCCTGCCGTGACCGACGCAGTGCGCGACCTGCTCAAGAACCGTGACGGCCTGATGCTCGGCATCTGCAACGGCTTCCAGGCGCTCATCAAACTCGGCCTGGTGCCCTATGGCGACATCGTGCCGATGACGGATGCCTGCCCGACGCTGACGTTCAACACGATCGGCCGCCACCAGAGCCGCCTCGTGCGCACGCGCGTGAGCAGCGTGAAGTCCCCGTGGCTCGCCAAGACGAGCGTGGGCGACGTGCACACGATCGCCATCTCGCACGGCGAGGGCCGCTTCGTCGCCTCCGACGAAGTGCTCGCCTCGCTCAAGGCCAATGGCCAGATCGCCACGCAGTACGTGGAC
>JAQXZM010000010.1 GCA_029227215.1 Bifidobacteriaceae bacterium
AGGTTCTTGGCGACGGGGCCCTTGAGCACGCCGTCGGAGGTGAACTGCACGTAGGCGAGGCCCTTCGCCCCGCGCTGGCGCGCCCACTCCTGCCATGCGTCGAACTGGCGGCGCGGCATGTCGGCGGCGCCCTTGTAGAGCACGGCGCCCACATACGGGGCCTGGAACACGCGGAACGGGGTGTCCTTGAAGTATTCGGTGAGGTCCACGAGCTGGTTGCCGAAGCGAAGGTCGGGCTTGTCGGAGCCGTACTTGTCCATCGCGTCCTTCCAGCTGATGCGCTGGATCGGCAGCTGGATGTCGTAGCCGCGCACCTTCCAGATGGCGGCGATGACCTTCTCCGCCATCGCCATCACGTCCTCCTGGTCCACGAAGCTCATCTCCATGTCGAGCTGGGTGAACTCAGGCTGGCGGTCGGCGCGGAAGTCCTCATCACGGTAGCAGCGGGCGAGCTGGTAGTAGCGCTCCACGCCGGAGACCATGAGCAGCTGCTTGAGCAGCTGGGGGGACTGCGGCAGGGCGTACCAGGAGCCGGGCACGAGGCGGGCGGGCACGAGGAAGTCGCGGGCGCCTTCCGGCGTGGACTTGATGAACGTCGGGGTCTCGACCTCGGTGAAGTCCATCTCCTCGAGGGCGTGGCGTGCGGCGCGCGTCATGTCGCTGCGCAGCTTGAGGTTCGCCTGCATCTGCGGGCGGCGCAGGTCGAGGTAGCGGTACTTCAGGCGGGTCTCCTCGCCAGGCAGCTGCTGCTCGGTCTCGTTCGCCAAGGCGGTGGAGACCTGGAAGGGCAGTGCGGCGGACTTGGCGAGCACGTCGATCTTGGTGGCGACGATCTCGACCTTGCCGGTGGCGAGGTGGGCGTTCTCATTGCCCTCGGGGCGCAGGCGCACGTCGCCGGTCACCTGGACCACGAATTCGCTGCGCAGCGGGCGGGCGACCTCCTCGTCGTACACGACCACCTGCACGAGGCCGGAAGCGTCGCGCACATCCAGGAATGCCACGCCGCCATGGTCGCGGCGGCGGTCCACCCAGCCGGCGATCGTGACGGTCTGACCGACGACGTCCTCGGTCACCTCGTTGACATGATGCGTTCTGTAAGCCGTCTTGTGGCTCATCGTTCCTCTATTCCATCCTTTGCCGCCGGCGCGCTTGCGACGCTCCGGCCTGTTGGCGGATTGTTTGTGCCGTTTCTGCCTCGCCTGCCGCTGGGGCGGCGCCGGCAACCGCGCACCACCCTACCCCATGCCGGCGAACTGGCGTTCGATGCGGCGGCGGGGGGCAGCGGCGGCGGAGAATGCGCGGTTTACTGCTGCCCCGCGAGCGTCACGTCCTGGCGGGCGTACTCGTCGGCGGGCTCCCATGTGGCGCGGTCGGCCTGGGTCTGCTCGCCGGTGACGATGTTCTTCACCTCGTCGGGCGCGCCAGGCTGCCCTTCGGCGCCTTCGGGGAACCACACGTAGGGGATGCCCAGCTTGTCGGCGTACTTGATCTGCTTGCCGAGCTTGGCGGCGGTGGGCGCCACGTCGGTGGCGATGCCGCGTGCGCGCAGGGCGGCGGCGATGCGGTTGGACTCGCCGCGGCGGTCCTCGTCCCACACCGCGACAAGCACGGCGGCGGGCGACACGCGCGTCGCGGTGGCGTGCGCTGAGTGGAGCATGTAGGAGACCAGGCGCGACAGGCCGATGGACAGGCCCACGCCCGGGTATGTGCGGTTGCCATGCGAGGCGAGGTTGTCGTAGCGGCCGCCCGAGCAGATGGAGCCCAGGGCGGAGGCGCCGTCGAGGAAGGTCTCGTACACGGAGCCGGTGTAGTAATCCAGGCCGCGGGCGATCTTGAGGTCGGCGATCACGGCGCCGGGGCGGATGGCGGCGGCCTCGTCCACGATCATCGCAAGCGTGGAGACGCCCTGGGAGGCGAGCGCATAGGCATCGGAGTCCTGGGCGATGCCGTGCTCGGCGCACAGCGCGTCGAACTTGGCGCGCAGCTCGTCGCCGTTGGCGGCGGTCATGTCCGCCAGCTCCAGGCACGCGGCCGCCTGGTTCGCGTTGGCGCCGCACTCGGAGACGAGGAGCTTGGCGACCTCCTCGGGGCCGATCTTGTCGAGCTTGTCGATCTCGCGCAGCACGCCTTCGATATCGGTCAGGCCCAGGCCGCGGTAGAAGCCTTCGGACAGCTTGCGGTTGTTGGCGTGCACCGTCGCCTTGGGCAGGCCGAATGCACGCAGCTGCTCGAGCGCCGTCACCATGACGAGCGGCAGCTCCACCTCGTAGTGCTCGGGAAGCGTGCCGTTGCCCACCACGTCGATGTCGGCCTGCACGAATTCGCGGAAGCGGCCCTCCTGCGGGCGCTCGCCACGCCACACCTTCTGGATCTGCCAGCGCTTGAATGGGAACGCGAGGTCCCCCGAATGCTCCACCACGTACCGGCTGAGCGGCACGGTCAGGTCGAAGTGCAGGCCCAGGCGTTCCGGAAGGGGCGTGTCGTTCTCTTCGCCGGCGGTGACCTCCTGCAGGCGCGACAGCAGGTAGATCTCCTTGCTGGTCTCGCCTTTCTTGAGCAGGCTCGCGCCGGTCTCGACGGCGCGCGTCTCGATGCCCACGAAGCCGTTGAGCTCGAAAATCCTGCGGAGCGTGTCGATTACTCGCTGCTCGACGACTCGTTCGGCGGGCAGCCATTCTGGGAATCCTGATATTGATGCACCTTTAGCCACGAATCCATATAATAAGTTATGTTGTGGAAAAACCGTGGCTCCGTCCACCATCGGCAGACCGCTCCATCGCACGCTTTCCGTGGCGTTCCTGAGGTGGCTGCCCCGCCGGCCCAAGGTCTTTCCTCCCTTCACCTACCTCCCAAGGAGATGACCATGTCCGAACAGACTGTCACCACGTCCGATAACGAATCCGCCACCCCCAAGCCCGCCACCCCCAAGCCGGCGGCACCGAAGCCGGGGCCGCACCCCTCCCCCGCTGCGTTTGCCAAGAAGGCGGCGAAGGCAACGGTGAAACCGGTGTCGACGACGTTCTCCGACGAGGATGTGCGCGAGGCCGAGAAGTTCGGCCGCGTGGGCGACGACGGCACGGTGTATGTCAAGGACGGCGACGACGAACGCGCCGTGGGCCAGTATCCGGACGCCGAGAAGGAGAAGGCGCTCAAGCCGTTCGCCAAGCGCTACCTGGAGCTCAAGGCGAAGCTCGATGGCTTCGCGGCTCGCCTCGCCTCCCCCTCCATCAAGCCTGGCGAGATCGGCAAGACGCTTCAGCAGCTGCAGTCCGAGGTGGCGGAGCCGCAGGTCGTGGGCGACCTCGACGCGCTGCGCAAGCAGTTCGGCGAACTCAAGGTCACGGGCGAGCAGCGCAAGGCGGAGCTGGAGAAGCAGCGCAAGGAGGCCTATGCGAAGGCCCTCGACGAGCGCACGAAGATCGTGGAGAAGGCCGAGGCGATCGTCGCCGGCCTCGATGACGACACGACGAACTGGCGTGACACCGGCGACAAGCTGCAGAAGGTGTTCGAGGAATGGCAGCATCACCAGAAGACGACGATGCGCCTCAACAAGTCGGACGCGGACGCGCTGTGGAAGCGCTTCTCCGCCGCCCGCTCCACGTTCGCCGCACGCCGCCGCAAGTGGAGCCAGGCGCGTGACACGCAGCGCGCCGAGGCGAAGGCCGCCAAGGAGCAGATCATCAAGGAGGCCGAGGAGATCAAGGACTCCACCGATTGGGGCGAGACCTCCCACAAGTTCAACGAGCTCATGGACCGTTGGAAGCGTTCGGGCCACACCGGCCGCCAGGAGGACGACGCCCTGTGGGCGCGCTTCCGCGCCGCCGCCGACACGTTCTTCAACGCCCGCCAGGCGGATCGCGACAAGATGAACGAGGGCGAGAAGGAGAACCTTGCCAAGAAGGAGGAGCTGCTCAAGCAGGCCCAGGCGCTCGTGCCGGTCAAGTCCGCCAAGGAAGCCAAGCAGGCACGCCAGGCGCTGAGCAAGATCCAGGAGCAGTGGGACCAGATCGGCTTCGTGCCGCGCAGCGACGTGCATCGCATCGAGTCCGCGCTCGATGACGTGGACCGCCAGATCAAAGCCGTCGAGGACGCCGAGTGGAAGCAGACCGATCCGGAGACCGAGGCGCGCAAGTCCGACTTCGAACGCCAGCTCGAGGACCAGCTCGCCGAGCTTGACAAGAAGATCGCCGCCGAGACCGACCCGAAGAAGAAGGCCGACCTCGAGGCCGAGAAGGCGACGAAGGAGAAGTGGCTGTCCGTCGTCAAGTGACGCGCGTCCGCTTCACCATCTGATTCGGATATGGCAACGCCCCTGCCGGGATTTCCTGGCAGGGGCGTTTCCATATCCAGCCGTTGCAAAATCCGGCGTTCAGCGGATGTTGCGGATCTTCAGCGAATCCTGGGAGGACTGGCCGGTCAGGCGGTAGCAGTCGAACACGCCGTCGATCTTGCGGATGTCGGCGAGCAGGCGGTCGAGGTTCTTGGGGTCGGCCATCTCGAACGTGAACTGGGAGATGGCGACGCGGTCCTCGCCGGTGGACTGGGAGCCCGAGAGGATGTTGACGCCGTGGTCGGAGAGCACCTTGGTGATGTCGCTCAGCAGGTGACCGCGGTCGAGCGCCTCGGTCTGGATCTTGACGAGGAAGTTGCCCTTCGTGCTCGTCCACGCGACCTCGACGATGCGGTCGGGCTGCGTCTTCTCGAGGTTGATGATGTTGACGCAGTCGGCGCGGTGCAC
>JAQXZM010000011.1 GCA_029227215.1 Bifidobacteriaceae bacterium
GCATCAACCCGGCGAACCTGCGCCACTACGAGCACCCGAAGGCGAAGCTCGCGCACTACTCCAAGCGCACCGTCGACATCGAGTACAAGTTCGGTTTCAAGGGCTCCGACTGGGGCGAGCTCGAGGGCATCGCGAACCGTACCGATTATGACCTTTCCGCACACTCCAAGCACTCCGGCGAGGACCTGAGCTACTTCGACCAGGCCTCTGGCGAGCTTTACACGCCGTATGTGATCGAGCCGGCGGCAGGCCTGACCCGTTCCCTCATGGCGTTCCTCGTGGACGCCTACGACGTGGACGAGGCCCCGAACGCCAAGGGCGGCGTCGACAAGCGCACGGTGCTGCGCCTTGACCCGCGCCTGGCCCCGGTGAAGGCCGCCGTGCTGCCGCTCTCCAAGAAGCCCGAGCTGCAGAACATCGCCCACAACCTCGAGGCGGACCTGCGCCAGGATGGTTGGATGATCGACTACGACGAGGCTGGTGCCATCGGCCGCCGCTACCGCCGCGAGGACGAGATCGGCACCCCGCTGTGCATCACCGTGGACTTCGACACGATCGACGACAACGCCGTGACCATCCGCGAACGCGACACGATGCAGCAGGAGCGCGTGGCCCTGGCGAACGTGGCGGACTACGTGCGCGAGCGCGTGTCCGACAAGCGCGTGCGCATCCCCGGCGGCCCTGCCGAGATCACCGGCGTGCGCGGCGCTGACGGTGCAGTGGACTACAAGACCGAGGCCGGCGAGGACGAGTCCGCGCCCGTCAAGGTCGAGGAAGCCGGCGGCGAGAACGCCTGAGATGACGGCAGAACCCACCGCTGCATCCGCTTCACCCACGATGCAGGATTCCACGGCAGGGCTTCCCGGCGCCTTCATGCTGGGAAGCCACCGTGTCGCCACGCCGGTCATGCTCTCGCCGATGGCGGGCGTCACGAACTGGCCGTTCCGCGTGTTGTGCGAAAGCTACGGACCGGACGGCCTGTACGTCGCCGAGATGATCACGGCGCGCGCCCTCACGGCGCGCAATCCCAAGGCGTTGAGGCTGTGCCGTTTTGCGCCCAGCGAGACGTTCCGCTCGTTGCAGCTGTACGGCGTGGACCCGCACATCCTTGAACAGGCCGCGCAGATCGTGGTGGACGGCAACATGGCCGATCACGTGGATTTGAACTTCGGCTGCCCGGTGCCCAAGGTGACCCGTCGAGGGGGAGGGTCGGCGCTTCCCTGGAAGACCGACCTGTTCCGCGAGATCATCCGCAAGGTCGTGCATGTGTGCCGGCCCGCGGGCATCCCTGTGACCGCGAAGATCCGCGTGGGGATCGACGAGCAGCACACGACGTTCCTTGACGCCGGGCACATCGCCCAGGACGAGGGCTGCGCGATGGTCACGCTCCATGCGCGCACCACCGCCGAGTATTACGGTGGCCACTCCGACTGGGACCGCATCGCCGAGCTCACCCAGGTGCTCGACATCCCGGTGTTCGGCAACGGCGACATCTGGACCGCCGAGGACGCCCTCGCGATGGCGCGCCAGACCGGATGCGCCGGCGTGGCGATCGGGCGCGGCTGCCAAGGTCGCCCGTGGTTGTTCGCCGACATCCGCAACGCCTTCGCCGGCTCGCCCGAGCGCGTGAACCCCACGCTGGGGCAGGTGGGCAAGGTCATCGAACGCCATGCCGCGCTGCTCGTTCAGTTCTATGACGGCGACGAGCGCATGGCGGTGCACGACCTGCGCAAGCACTGCGCGTGGTACCTGAAGGGCTTCCCGGTGGGCGGCGACGTGCGCCGGCAGTTCATGGAATGCGAGAGCCTCGATGACGTGCATCGCGTCGTCGGCTCGCTCGACCCGGACGTGCCGTTCCCCATGCAGATCGCCGACAAGCCGCGCGGGCGCGTGCGCTACGCCAAGAAGGTGCACTTGCCTTACGGCTGGCTGGATTCGCGAGCCCTGAGCGACGAGCAGCGCCGTGACCTGTTCGAATCCGACCCGCTCGATGACTGCGACGTGTACTGATGGCGACGTGTACTGAGGCAGCCGCGTGTGCTGACGGCGGGTACCAATCTGTGGAATGCATGGGGTCCTCCGGCTGCCATCGCAGGCGTTGCGCAGCGCCGCGTACTATGGTGTGAGAAAATACAATGCGAGTTGTGCGCGGCGCGGCGTATTTTGGCGATTGCTGCGTTAAAGTATTGAACAAAGCGTATTAACAGGAGTTCAGGAGCATTATGAGCGATTTCGATGTGAATCCCGACGCCGAGTCCGGGTTCGATACCGCTGGCACGGTCATCCGCGTTGTCGGTGTGGGCGGCGGCGGTGGCAATGCCGTCAACCGCATGATCGAAGAGGGGATCAAGGGCGTCGAGTTCGTCGCCATCAACACCGATTCCAAGGACCTGGCGCGCAGCGAGGCCGACGTGAAGATCACGCTCTCCGACGAGACGAGCCGCGGCCTGGGCGCCGGCGGTGACCCCGAGAAGGGCGCCAAGGCCGCCGAGGACCATGAGTCCGACATCGAAGAGGCTCTCAAGGGTTCCGACATGGTGTTCGTCACCTGCGGCGAGGGCGGTGGCACCGGCACCGGCGCATCCCCGATCGTCGCCCGCGTGGCGCATCAGCAGGGCGCGCTCACGATCGCCGTCGTGACCCGTCCGTTCGCGTTCGAAGGCAAGCGCCGCGCCGCGTCCGCCGAGACCGGTATCGAGAACCTGCGCAAGGAAGTCGACGCGCTTATCACCATCCCGAACAACCGCCTGCTCGACCTCGACCCCGCCACCACGTTCGTGGAGGCCTTCAAGCGCGCCGACAGCACGCTCGTCGCTGGCGTGCGCGGCATCACCGACCTCATCACGAACCCGCACCCCTATGTGAACGTCGATTTCGCCGACGTGTGCAGCACCCTGAAGGACGCCGGCACGGCGCTCTTCGGCATCGGCACCGCCCAGGGCGACCAGCGCTGCCTGCAGGCGGCCGAGCTCGCCATCGCGTCCCCGCTGCTCGAGCAGGGCATCTCCGGCGCCCACTCGGTGCTCGTGAGCATCGCCGGTCCCGAGGACCTGCTCCTCACCGAGGTGAGCGAGGCGATGGACATGATCGCCAAGACCGTGCACCCCGAGGCCGCCATCACGCTGGGCGCCACGCTCGACGAC
>JAQXZM010000012.1 GCA_029227215.1 Bifidobacteriaceae bacterium
GGCTGCGTGGCGCCCTTGACGAAGATGTCGCCGCGCGTGGCAAGGGCGGCGGACGCCCAGCTCGCGGCCTCGATGCGGTCGGTCAGGGCCGTGTGCTCGTAGCCCTTGAGCTTCTCCACGCCCTCGATGCGAATCGTGCGATCGACGTCGACGGAGATGATGGCGCCCATCTTCTGCAATACGCAGATAAGATCCATGATTTCAGGCTCGATGGCAGCGCCGGACAGTTCGGTCTTGCCGTCCGCGAGCACTGCGGCGAGCAGCGTCTGCTCCGTTGCGCCCACCGAGGGGTACGGCAGGTGAATCTTGGCGCCGTGCAATCCGTTGGGAGCGGTGATATGGATGCCGTCGGCGTGCTCCTTGTCGACGGTGGCGCCGAGGCGTCGCAGGGTCTCCAGGTGGAAGTCGATCGGCCGGTCGCCGATGCGGCAGCCGCCGAGCGACGGGATGAACGCCTCGCCCAAGCGATGCACAAGCGGGCCGGAGAACAGAATCGGAATGCGCGACGAACCCGCGAGCGTATCGACATCCGCCACATCCGCCAGGTCCACATGCGAGGCGTCGATGGTGATGATGCCCTTGGCGTCATCGAAGTTCACATTCACGCCGTGCAAGCGCAGCAAATCGGAAACCACGCGCACGTCGCGGATTTCCGGAACGTTCTTGAGTACCGAAGTGCCAGGCGCCAGAAGGGCCGCCACCATCGCCTTGCTCACGAAGTTCTTGGCGCCTCGCACCTTGATTTGCCCACTCAGAGGCTTGCCGCCCACCACGCGCAGCACATCGTTATCAGCGTTCACGTCGCTCACAATTGTTCCTTGCTCTCGATTCCCCGGCATATTGCCGCGCAATGCGGCAAAGCGCTCCCATTCGAAATGGCGCTACAAACCGAGGATGTTCATCGGTAGTTATCGTACTCTACCTGCTGTGTGCCGTGACGTGTGTGGCGGTTCGGTGAAGTTCGGCGGAATTTCGCTTCCAGCGTGATGGATCATCCGCAATCGTGCGCCCCGTTGCGTGAGGTTGAGGATTGATGATGACCTTGGCTCAGTCACCACACCGCAACCTCGGGTTACCGCGCTGCCACCTCGCCAGCCTTGATCTGCCGAGCAAGGGCGGGGTTCCACATGGCACCGGTCGCGCTCATCACCGCCGCCGCACCAGCCGCACGGTACGCCTCGTAATCAGCGGGCGTCGTCACGCCACCCACGCCCACGATGTCGAACGGAACTCCGAGGCGTTCACGCACCGCTGCCACGCGACGCACCATCGCCAAGCCCGCCGGGCGGATCGCCGCGCCGCACACACCCGAACGGTCGCGGCCCGCGCCGGGCAGCGCCTGCCCGCCTTGGGCGTCCACAAGCTTGCATGAAATCGTGTTAATCGTGCACAGCGCCTGCACTGTGCCATGAGCGGCGGTGTCGCGCACCATCGTTTCCACCTGCTCGTCGGCAGGCAGATACGCGAGCTTGATCATGAACGGGGTGTCGCCGATTTCGTTCTTCACGGCATCACAAATGCGCCCCACCAGCTCAGGGTTATGGCACAGCAAGCGGTTGTGCCCCTCGTTGGGACAGCTCGTGTTCATCTCGATGATCTTCGCACCGGTCTCTTGCACAAGACGCGCGGTCGTCACACAGTCAGCGATATAGGCGTCGTCGCTCATGCCAGGCGTGCGCGACCCTTGGAAGCTGCCGACGAGCACTTGCCCGGCGCCCGCTTGTTGCACAGCGAGCGCCATGTCCGGCTGCCATACGTCCGGATCCTGTGACGGCACGCCGAACGAGTTGGAGATGGAGATGCGTGCCGCATCCGTGCCGAAATCAGAGTCAGCGAGCACGCCTTCGTCTTTCTCGGTGCCCTCGGGATCGATCGAATCGCCTTGCGGATGCACGGAAAGCACGTTGGGGAAGACGTTGCATGCCCACGGCCGCGAACGCACCGTCTTGTAGACGGCGATGTCGAAGCCCTCGAGGAACGCGGCGTGCGTGTATCGCGAATTGAGCAGCGGGCCGGCGGGAATGCCGAACGGCAGGTCGACGGGAATCCCAAGGAACGTCGCCGCAGGCCGAGCCGCCGTCCCAGCCGCCGTCACAGCCCCAGCCGCCGAATCCGCGGCGTCTTCACGCGCCAGCGCTGTTGCGAACGCACCGAACGGCCCCTTGGCGTAATTGTCTTCGTAGCTCAGGTTCACGTCGTAAAACGGTGCGTCCATCGATGTCATGTTGCTCCTTACCATCACCGTAGCGTCACCATGTTGCCGCATGAATCGTCACGCCGCAGCACAAAATTGCCCTGCGCCTCATTATACGAAGCGCAGGGCAATCCGCGACAAGACGAGCGTCAACCACCTCAGTATGAGAACGCCGACTGCACCGCATTCTGGTATGTCTGCAGGATGGCATCCGCCACATGCTTCGAGTGGTAGGCCTTCACCACGGCTTGGTACGTGGGGTTGTCTTTGTCTTTAGTGCGGGTGGCGATGAGGTTGATGTAGGGCTTGTATTCCTCGTTGTTGATGTCCACCGGCTCGTGGTAGATCGCGTCGTCCACGCTCCACCCGGCATCCTGCACGTGGTTCGTGTTGGTGATGCCGCCGGCGTAGTCAGGCAGCAGGCCAATGATGGTCGGTGCGTCATTGGGCACAATTTCGATGCCACTGGGGTTGGACGCGATGTCGAGCAGCGTCGGGCTGGCCTTCGTGTTGTCCTTGAGCTTGATGAGCCCAGCGCTGTCGAGCACCTTGAGGGCACGCCCCGAGTTGGTGAGGTCGGATGGTATGGCCACCTTGTCACCGGACTTGAACTGGCTCACGTCGGTGTATTTCTCGGAATACAGGTTGAGCGGCATGATGTACGTGTCGCCGATCGATGTGAGGTCCAGGTTGTTCTGGGCGATGTTGTCTTCAAAGTAGGCGTAGTGCTGGAATGCCGTGAGGTCGAGCTCGCCGGTTGCGTTGAGCGTGTTCATGGTCGTGCCGTCCTCGAAGGACTTTATTTGCACGGTGATTCCTGCGTTTTCGCTGTCGAGTTCTTCCTGCACTGCCTGCCAGATGGGCTCGTCCGCGCTGCCGGTGATGCCGATCGTCACGATTGTGGTGCCTGCGGCTGCTGCATCCGCCTGCGCGTTGATGCGATGCTCGGTGATCACCAAGCCGGCGGCGACAATGATAATCGCAGCGAACGCCGCCAGCAGCTTGTTGTGCACTTTCGTCGCCTTCGTAGAGACCTTGGCGGCGGTGCCCGCGGCGTCCGTGGCGCCCAGTGCATCCGGCGTGATCGTGGCATCCGATGCGCCTTCCGCAGCTGTATTCTCGACCACTGTGCTCTCAGCGCTTCCCGCAGGATCGTTGCTGGCAACGGCGTCCGATGGGGTATTGTTCGACGAATCTGCCATATGCGCTCCTCCTTGTGCTTCTCTCGTGGATGCTCGGGTTCGGTGAATCACTGAGCGGAAACCGCAACGGCATCCGCGTTCTCCACTTCCGCAGCCTCGCTCAGGGCTTTCTGCGCGGCCTGACGCAGCGCATCCGCCTTGTCGAGGCGCTCCCAGGTGAAATCGGGATCGTTGCGGCCGAAGTGACCATAAGCGGCGGTCTTGTAGTAGATCGGGCGCTCGAGGTCGAGCTGGTCGATGATGGAGAGCAGACGGAAATCGAACACCTTCTCCACCGCACGCTGGATGGCCTGGCGCGGCACGGTCTCGGTGCCATAGGTCTCCACGTCGATGGACGCAGGCGCGCCCTGCCCCAGCACGAAACCAAGCGTCACCTGGGCGCGGTGCGCGAGGCCCGCCGCCACCACGTTCTTCGCCGCCCAGCGTGCCGCGTAAGCCTCGGAACGGTCCGCCTTGTGCGGGTCCTTGCCGGAGAACGCGCCGCCGCCGTGGGAGCCGATGCCGCCGTAGGTGTCCACCACCACCTTGCGACCGGTCAGTCCGGCGTCGGAATGCGGGCCGCCGTGGATGAACGGCGTGCGGTTGATGACGATGCGCGCACGGGAGTAATCGAGCCCGAACTGGTCGAGCACGGGCACGAGCACCTCGTCATGCACCTGCCGGCGCAGGTCGTCGAGCGCGATCTCGGCGCTGTGCTGTGTGGAGATGAGCACGGTGTCGAAGCGCAGCGGGCGCGTCAGATCCTCGGAATACTCCACGATGACCTCGGTCTTGCCGTCGGGGCGCAGCTGCGGGATGATGCCATGCTTGCGCACATACGCGAGGCGTTCGGCGAGCTTGGTGGCGGCGACGTAGGGCAGCGGCAGGTATTCCTTCGTCTCGTCGGTGGCGTAGCCGATCACGAGACCTTGGTCGCCTACGAAGCTGTCATACAGCTTCTCCTTCTCCTCCGGGCTCAGGCCTTTCGCTTCGCCGAAGTCACCGACATGGGAGTCGAAGTCGCGCGGCCACACGTTGTTGATGATGCCGGCGCCCTGCGGGTCCAGGCCGCTGTCGGCATCCGTGTAGCCGATCTCGGCGGCCGCCTTGCGGGCGATCTCGGCGTGGTTGAGGGTGAACGGTGCGGAGACCTCGCCTTCGAGGGCGATGAGGCCTTCCTTCACCACGGTTTCGACGGCGACGCGAGCGTCGGGCTCCTTGGCGAGGTAGGCGTCGACGATGGCATCGGAGATCTTGTCGGCGACCTTGTCGGGGTGGCCTTCGGTGACGGATTCAGAGACGAGATAACGAGACATGATGTCTCCTTTTCAGATACGTGTTTGTGTGTGGTTTGTGTGTTGGTTTGCGTGATGTTTATCGATGTTTGCGATGTTTCGAAAGGTGCCCTCAAGCAGCCCCAGGCGCCCTCGGTCGGTCTCAGTCGGCTCAGGCCTGCGCGGGCTTCTCGGCGATGATCGCAACGTAGTTGCCCTTGTCGTAACCAGGCACCGGGTCCTCCACCGTGTCGTCCTGGTACGTCGTGTTGGCGAGCACCGTCTGCTTGAACTGCAGGTTCGTGAAGCCCACGCGCTCCAGCACGTCGATGTAGTACGGGATCACGTGCCAGTTCGGCTTGTAGGTGGGCACGCCGCCGTCCGCGATGTCGAAGAACGCGGTGCCCTTGAGCAGGTCGCGGTACGGCTCGCGGTCGATGCCGGGGTTGTTGAGGATCGTGAAGAGCACGATGCCCAGCGAGCTTTCCTTCGGCACGTCCGAGAGGATGAGCCTGCCGCCGGGGCGCAGCGCCTCGAAGTTCTTCGTGAACGTCGCCTCGAGGTTCTCGTCGTCGATGAAGCCGAAGCTCGACCCGTTGTAATAGATCGTGTCAAAGCTCTCGGGCTCGTACGGGTATTCCTCGGCGATGCCGGCGAAGGTGGTGAAGCCTTTCTCGCGCAGCGCCGGGAGCAGCGCCTCGGATGGCTCGATGATCGTGTCGACCGTGAAACCGTACCGGTCGCGCAGCGCCTCCTCCACGTCGCCGGTGCCGGCACCGATCGAGAGCGTCTTGCCAGGGAGCTTGGTGGTGAGCGCCGCCCAGATGAGCCGCAGGCGCGACTCGGTGACGTTGGGGTGTTCGGTGTAATGGCGTTCGAAGCGGTTGAGTTCGAAGCCGTCGTTCTTGCCGTCTGTGGTCATGATGAGGTCCTTGTGAATGAAACGTTCAGAATGAAAACGTTCAAAATAATCGAAATGAAAACGATGAGAAAGCCCACGCATCCGCCGCGCCGCGCAAGCAACGGGGCGATATCAGGGGTCGGGAATGCCGTGCACCGCAATGATGGTGCACCGTACCATGTGCCTGTGCAATGACTTGCGCAATGATGCGGCGGCATTCCCTCGGAACGTTCGAATCCATCGGTTCTGAAGCCTTCGCCGTTTGGCAGGGGCGATGCCCGGCCGCCGCGCAATACGGCAGGCGAAGCGAATCAGGGTATGCTTCGCCCACCGTGGCTGCGCCGCGGCCTGAAGCGATGCCTTCGTGCCGTACGGCAAAGGGTGGAGCGGGAACCCGAACATTCCATTGCCGTTCGTTGCTCTGCGCAACGCAACGGATACGTGGGACGACTGGTGACAATTAACGATGCATCATGAACAATGCATTCGCTGGAACGGCTGCGACGGTTCAGGCACCGGTTCAGGCACCGTGATTCTGGCACCGCTTTCCGGCAATGCCGCGGCAGCGTCTCAGCGGCTGTGGCTCGCGTCAGATGGCTCAGGCAGCCATCATGCGGGAGCCGCGCATACACATACGCATCGAGAGGCGGTCCTCCATCATGACCGCAACGGCGTTCTTCATCGAGATGCCCATTGAGCGTGACATATGCTGGCTCCTTTCTTTCCCTATGTGCGGGCTCTGCGCCGCGCACCGGCGATGGTTGGCGCGCATCAGGGGCAGCGCGCCGACAATTGGTATGCCTGCGAGCGATGCAGAACGACGGGGATGCGAAGCTTCATGAAGCGAACGTATCACCCGCGCCGAGCATCGGGGAAGGCTGCAGGTAGATACAGCTGCGAATCAGGAGCGCCCGGTATGGCCGGCACCCCCAACCATGCAGCTACGCCTGTGGAAAATGCTTGGTTGGTGTGATTGATTGGTTGTGTGAACTTGTGCCCCTGATGGCTTCCACTATAGCGAATGCATCGCGGCTTCGAGGGCGTGTGCACTAACGATTGCCTATACCCGCTGATAACGCGCGGTTATGAATACGCACAATCGCTGGCATCGCGGGCATTTCAAAGCATGGCGACCGTCCACGCACGCGAATCAGACCGCAGCACCAGACCGCAGCATCAAGCACACAAAAGGCCTCCGACGCGCATCATCAGCGCATCGGAAGCCTTGAAAAGTCAGCTGAACAGCCGCCAGCTCAGCCGCTACTTGCGGTCGGCGAGCGGGCCGGCCCAGGCGGAGTCGTCCACCGGGCGGGCGGACTCCACCTTCACCTCGGGCAGGTGGCGGGCGGGGATCGTGGTGGGCTTGAACGGGAACTTCTCGGCGCGCAGCTTCTCGTACGCCGCGATGTCGTCCTCGTGCTGGAGCGTCAGGTCGATGTCGTCATAGCCGTTCATCAGGCGCCAGCGCACGTAATCGTCCACCTCGAACGGCAGCGTCACGTCGCCGCACGTCACGGTGCGATTCTCAAGGCTCACGGTCACCTGGCGGCCGGGCTCCTCCTCGAGGAGCTTCCACAGCAGTTCCACGGATTCCTGCGGCATGATGGCGGCGAGCACGCCGTTCTTGGCGGTGTTGCCGTAGAAGATGTCAGCGAAGCGCGGCGAGATGACCACGCGGAAGCCGTAGTCGTGCAGCGCCCACACGGCGTGCTCGCGCGAGGAGCCGATGCCGAAGTCAGGACCGGCGACGAGGATCTTGCCATCCTTGTAGGCGGGCTGGTTGAGCACGAAGTTCGGGTCGCGGCGCCACGCATAGAACAGCGCGTCGTCGAAGCCGGACTTGGTCACGCGCTTCAAAAACACCGCGGGGATGATCTGGTCGGTGTCGACGTTCGAACGGCGGAGCGGCACACCGGTGCCGGTCACAACGGTCAGTTTTTCCATAATCGTTTACTCAGGCTTTCTCAAAGTTCTTCAATATCGCAACGTTGCCCGTTTGTGAAGCTGCACAATCAGCGCAACATCACAAACGGCGCATGCTCACAGGTCCGCAGGGCTCGAAATCGTGCCGCGGATGGCGGTCGCCGCCGCCACCGCCGGCGAGGCGAGGTGGGTGCGGCTGCCCTTGCCCTGGCGGCCTTCGAAGTTGCGGTTGGACGTGGAGATGGAGCGTTCGTCGGCAACGAGCTTGTCGGGGTTCATGCCCAGGCACATCGAGCAGCCGGCGTTGCGCCATTCGGCGCCGAAGTCCTTGAAGATCTTGTCAAGGCCTTCCTTCTCGGCCTGGATGCGCACGCGGGAGCTTGCCGGCACCACGAGCACGCGGTGGATGGAATCCGCCTTGTGGTGGCCCTTCATCACGGCGGCGGCGGCGCGAAGGTCCTCGATGCGGCCGTTCGTGCACGAGCCGATGAACACCGTGTCGACGGGAATCGACTTGATGGGCTGACCCGGCTTGAGGTCCATGTATGTGAGCGCACGCTCGGCGGCGACGCGCTTCGTCTCGTCGGTGAACGATTCGGGATCGGGCACCACGGAGTCGATCGGCGCGCCCTGGCCGGGGTTCGTGCCCCAGGTCACGAACGGCTTGAGGTCCTCCGCCTTGAGCGTAACCTCTTTGTCGAACACCGCGTCGTCATCGGTCTTGAGCGTCTTCCAATACTCGACGGCCTTGTCCCACATCTCACCCTGCGGCGCATGGGGACGGCCCTTCAGGTAATCGAACGTGATCTGGTCGGGGGCGATCATGCCAGCGCGGGCACCTGCCTCGATCGACATGTTGCAGATCGTCATGCGGGCTTCCATGCTGAGCTTGCGGATGGCGGAGCCGCGGTATTCGATCACATGGCCCTGGCCGCCGCCGGTGCCGATCTTCGCGATGATGGCGAGGATGATGTCCTTGGCGGTCACGTCCGCCGGAAGCTCGCCCTCGACGTTCACCGCCATCGTCTTGAACGGCTTGAGCGAGAGGGTCTGCGTGGCGAGCACGTGCTCCACCTCGGAGGTACCGATGCCGAACGCAAGCGCGCCGAATGCGCCGTGCGTGGAAGTGTGGGAGTCACCGCACACGATGGTCATGCCCGGCTGCGTGAGACCCAGCTGCGGGCCCACCTGGTGCACGATGCCCTGGTCGGGGTCGCCCAGCGCATGGAGGCGCACGCCGAACTCCTTGCAGTTCTTGGCGAGCGTGCTCAGCTGGAGCGCCGATGTCTTGTCGGGGTTCGGCTTGTCGATGTCCACCGTGGGCGTGTTGTGGTCGGTGGTTGCAATCGTCAGTTCCACGTGGCGCGGCTTGCGGCCGGCAAGGCGCAGGCCTTCGAATGCCTGCGGGCTCGTCACTTCATGCATCAGCTGCAAGTCGATGAAGATAAGGTCCGGAGCGCCGTTCTCGCCCTTGCGCACGAGATGGTCGTTCCATACTTTCTCGGCCAGCGTTGTTCCCATCGGATGACCTCCTCAGTCTTGAGCGCATCGCCCGTCGTCGGTGTTCCGGCAGTCCGGTTGTAGCCCATGGTCGGTTGTAACCTATAGTTCCAGCCTATGGCACGGCTGCGGAACCCCGGCTTTCGTCTCCGGCATCCCGACGACGCGACGCCGCTCTGTGTTGTTCCTCTTCGATTGTGCTTCAGTTCTCACATATCAAACTTTTGCATTTCACATAATGAGATGGCATACTTAGCGTATGGCTTCACAATCCTCACACAATTCACAGCCTTCGCAGCATGCGAAGACCGCCTCCAAGCTCGAAGAAATCCACTCGGGCGTGGGTGTGCTCGACAAAACGGCATTGATCCTCGACGCGCTGGAGCGCGGCCCCGCCACGCTCGCGCAGCTCGTGAACGACACCGGCCTGGCCCGCCCGACCGCGCATCGCCTCGCGATGGCGCTGGAAGCGCACCGCTTCATCGTGCGCGACCAGCATGCGCGTTTCACGCTGGGGTCACGTTTCGCCGAGCTTGCCGCCGCCGCTGGCGAGGACCGCCTGCTCACCGCATGCGAGCCGATTCTGCAAACGCTGCTTGACCGCACCGGCGAATCCGCGCAGATCTACCGACGTCAGGGCGACCAGCGCGTGTGCATCGCGTCGGTGGAGAGGGCATCCGGCCTGCGCGACTCCATTCCGGTGGGCGCCATGCTGTCGATGGAAGCCGGCTCCGCCGCCCATATTCTTCTGGCATGGGAAGACCCGGAGCAGATGCACCAGGGCCTGCGCCACGCCCGCTTCACCACTGCCACGCTGAGCGCGGTGCGCAAGCGCGGCTGGGCGGAGTCCGTGAACGAACGCGAGCATGGGGTGTCCTCTGTGTCTGCACCGATTCGCAATGCCACCGGTCAGGTAATCGCCGCCATATCGATCTCCGGCCCCACCGATCGCATGGGCACATCGCCGGGACGCCACTTCGCGCCGCTGGTGATGAGCGCTGGCAAATACCTGAGCGACACTCTTGCCAAGGCGCAAGGCAGCGCCTACGCACTGCACTGATTGCAAAAGCACCGCGCGTAGCCAAGCCGCCAAACCGGGATGAGATACAGAACCGGCAGCATTCGCCCCGTGGCCCCAAACCACGGGGCGAATGGTATGCGGCGCCTGTGGTCATTTGCGCTTGCGGCCGCCGCCAAACAACGTTGTGGCAAGCAGACCTGCGGCCGCCGCCACAACGCCGCCGAATACCTTAGGCTTGCGCAACAGGTTCCACGTGTCGCCGGCGTTCGTGGGCACGTGGCTCATCGCGTAGGTGTAGGCCTTGTGGCTGCTGGGCTTGCCCACGAGGTCGCCGAACTGCAGCAGCTGCGTGCGCGGGTTGTAGGGGTGGCGGATGTCGAACTCGAACAACCGCGCGGACCTCATGCGGGGAGCCGGGCCATATGCGCCGAATCCACACGTGGGAGTGGCGCCAAGCATCATGCCGTCGTATTCGCCCACGAAACCATTGCGATGGTCGTGCCCCGCGAAAAGCGCGAAATAACCATCCGTCTGTTTCATCACGTCGAATTCGCCGCAATCGGTGTCCGGGCAGCTGATGCCCTCCCCCAGGAAGCTCCCGGGTTGGGTCACGCTTTCATCGAGCAGATACGTTTGGGAATCATAGGTGCGATACCCCTGCACCGCATATGCTGCGGTCGGCGGCACCACGCGCAGCAAATGATAGAACTGCGGCAGCGGAATGTGCTGAAAGACTATGGATTTGGCGCCACCCATCGCCTGCGGTGCAAGGCGCAGGAATTCCATCCCCGTAGCGGACGGCGTGCCATACCCCCCTTCGCGCGCATAGTCGCCGGAGTCAAGCAACACGATGCCCATCACGGTGCGAGAGTGCTTCGCATCGCTCACCGGAAGTGCCAGTGTGCCAGGCTCGGCGGTATACACCGTCTGGTCCGGCAGGCCGCTGCCCGGCACATGCAGCGGACGCAACGGCTCAGCCACCGTCGCCTCGGCGTTGAGGCATCCCGGCAGCTCACGGAACATCGCGTCGAATTCCGCGTTGTCCAATCCGCACTGGAAGTCATGATTGCCGTAGGTGACGGCAAACGGAATGCCGCGATCCACAATCGGCTGCATGAACTGCCGGATGGACTGCCGCACCATGTCGCGCGTGTGGGCGAGGTCACGCTCATACTCGAGGCGACGCACGTCCTGCGGGTCGGTAGCCTCCTGCACGCGCTCGTCCAGGCTCTCCTGCTGGCGCACCGTGGATTGCGAGGGCTGCGGCATCTGCGGAAAGCCCTGGAAGGCGTCACCCAGGAAGTTCGCGGCCTGGCGTCCCATGCCGATAATGCTGTCGAGCGCATCGTTCCACCGGCGTTTGCGGTACGTTGCGCGGTATGCGGAATGATATCCGGCGATCTGGTCGCCGGTGAGCACCACAAGGTCGGGGCGCGCAGCATCGCACGCCGCTGCGATGAGTTTGATGGTATCCGCGCTCACTTTAGGTCCGTCCTGAATGTCGGAAAGCTGCAGCACGCGGAACTTGCCGGAGTTGTGGAACTGCAAGCGCCCCAACCGCGCCGAGACCGAAAGCGGGCGATTGCGCTGCAGCGATGCCTGCTGTGGCACCGTTGCAACATCAGCATGATGAGAATCAACAGGAATGCTCATGTTCCAAGCATACGACCGCATGTCAGTTCGCCCTCCAGCGCAATGCAATCGGCGCTGGTGATGCAGCTGGGCGCAGGCAGGGCAGGCACAGGCGAGATGGCAGACGCGGGCGGGGCGGACGCAGGAGACAGACACAGAACGGCACAGGTGCAGCATCTGTGCACAAGACGCATAGTGCAAGTATCATCAAGGAAGGTATGCCCTCGTCCAGCGTCGCATGACGCCGCTGCGAAGGCAACGCGAGCAGTAGCGGCACGCGGCGGCACCGACCCGCCACACCGCCGCCCGAGGGAAAGGCCTTCGATGGAGAAGCGGACGATCGCCAGCATTTCAGTCACGTGCGGCATCCTGTGGATATTCGTATTCCAATACATCCTCACCACATTCACCGACCTGTGGCTGGGCTTCACATCCGCGTTCCGCGGGGCGTATGCAGCCCTCGGCCCGGGGCTTTTCGCAGGCACGCTGCTCGTGCTCGGCGGCATCATCTTCGGGGCGTTCGTGTTCCAACTGCTCACCAAACGCTTCGAGGTGGTGTTCACCGTCGCTACAGGCTTGCTGTATCTCGCCACGCTGTGGTATGTGCTATTTGACCGCACCCCCGGCGCCCGCGGCATCAATCTCGACATCACCCAATTCGGAGTGCAATTCGCATCCACACCACTCGACATGATGTGGAACATCGCAATCTTTCTGCCCCTGGGCATGGTGTTGCAATTGCTCATCAAATCAATGTGGAAAACGTCCATCGTCGCCGTGGTGCTCGCTGTGATCGTGGAAGGCGCGCAATACATCTTCAGCGTGGGGGTTTTCGACATCCTCGACATCCTGCTCAACACGGTCGGAATCGCGCTGGGAGCGTTCATCATCTCTTCCGCCGCGCTTGACGGCTGGCACTTCGGCATGGACCGCCACTTCCTCACCTTCACCAAATCCGCCTAATCCGCGCATTGCTACGGCTTGCACGCCGGGTGCGCGTTGCGTGCTGGGCGAGCAGTCTGTGCTGGGCTAGCGATCGTAAATCGATGCAGGGATGACCCGCAGTGCGTCCACGCAAAGGTTTCCGACCGTCTGGCACGTCAAACCGACCTTGCAAACACCTCTTGGCAGCCCAAAACCCCTGCACGAGCAGCACACACCATCACCCCGCATAGGTTTTCGACCATCTCTCGTCTCTCACTCGCTGTCCCCCGCACCCCAGCCGGTCGCAAACCCATGCACCGATGTACAGATGCGCACCCACGCATAGATTCACGACCACCCAACCCCCGCACCGGCCTTGCAAACGCCCGACGGCGGTCGCAAACCCATGCACCGACAGCACACACCGCACCCACGCATAGGTTTCAAACCGTTCAACGCACTGAACCAGCCAGTCGACCACCCCGCGACCGTCGCAAACCCATGTACGAGCGCACAGGTGCACACCCACGCATAGGTTTACGACCGTCGAATCCACGAAACCCCCGGACTGAATCACAACGGCAACCGCAAACCCATGCACGGACAGCGCCTCGCGCCACCCCGCATAGATTCATGACCACCCGGCATGCGCCCGAACAGCAAAAAGGAGGGACCGGCACGAAGCCAGCCCCTCCCCCATCATCCACGCACGCCCGGCAGGCAGCCGGGACAAGCAGGCGGACTGTCAGACGTCCATCACAGTCCGTGGACTGCGTACCATGCAGTGCCTTCGAGACGCCAGCCGATCGTGCCCAGATACCGATGTTCCGCCGCGTTCAGCGTGAAGTTATGGGCGCCGGACTTCGCATTCGGATTGTACTCGCGGTACAGGGGCTTGCGGCCCGCGTTCGTCGCCGAATACCAGCCGATGCCCTCGTAGCTCCATCCGGCCTTCACCAGCATGTCACGCTCCGCAGCGTTCATCGTGTAATGGTGGTCGCCGGCGTTCGGATTGTAGAGACGGTACACGGGATCGCTGCTCTTGGCGGGAGCCACCCAGCCCACATGCTCGTCATGCCAGCCAAGACGTATCAGATGGTCGCGCTCAGCCGTGTTCTCCGTGTAGAAATGCTCGCCGCTGTTCGGATTGTACAGGCGCCACATCGTCACCGTATCCGACGCAGGCTGCGAAGGCTTGCTCGGAGTCGTCGGCTTCGACAGAGTCGACGGCTGGGTAGGCTGCGACGGCTTGGACGGCTTGCTCGGCTTCGACGGAGTCGTAGGCTTGGACGGCTGCGAAGGCTTGCTCGGCTGCGACGGCTTGCTCGGTTTGGCGGCGGATTTCCAATGCGCCACCAGCGCCACATCCGCCCTCACCACCGAATCGAAGTCGAACGCCTTGCCCGCCCGCGTATACCAGCCGGCGAACGTGTAACCCGCGCGCTTCGGATCGGCAGGCCTCACGGCCCTGCCGCCCTCCACCACGCTCTGCGACGCGACCCTGCCGCCGCCCGCGGAATCAAACGACACCGTGAACGTCTTCAGCTTCACGCCGAACACACGCCCACTGAACTCAACCCCTGCACCGAAAATCCCATCAAACTCATATGAGTACGACGCCGTCGGGTCGTACTTCCTCCACGTGACCACGCCGCGCTTCACGTCCAGCGTGCCGCCCGCAGGATACGTGGACGAAGGCGCAACCACCGTGCCGTCAATCCAACGCGGGGCCGGCATGCTCACCGAACCATCCGCATCCACCGACAGCTTCGCGCTCGGATACAGCTCGGTAAAATTGCTGCCGCGGCATGACGCACCACAAGTCTTCTCCAAATTCGATCCATGCAGCACACTCAGATCCAGCACATTCGCATCTTGCAGATTCAATTCTCGAAGTTTCGGCAGTTTCGCCAACGGCGACGCATCCGACACCTCGGTGCCTGCCAGATACAAATCCTCAAGATTCACCAGCCCTGCCAGCGACGAAATATCAGTCACCTGAGTGCCCGACAGATTCAACGAACTGATTTGTGTCAGCTTCGCCAATGGCGTGACGTCCGAAACTTTTGTACTCGCCAGGCACAGGCGCTTGAGCTGCGACAACTTCGCAAGCGGCGACACATTGGCCACTGGAGTCCTCGACAGATCCAAACCCGTAAGACCAGTCAGCTTCGACAACGCCGATAGATCAGCCACACGAGTCTTCGACAGACCCAAGCCCGCGAGTTTCGTCGATTTCGCAAGCGGAGACACATCCGATACCTTCGTGCCTGAAAGATCCAGCGTCCAAAGGTTCGTGAACACCTGCAGGCCTTGGATACTCGCCACTTGGGAATTCTCGAAATCCAAGGAGAGGTAGTCTCTATTCGCCTCGGAGGAGGTTAGCACCTCCCCCGTCTTGTCACTGTCGCCCTTCAACTGCTTGGCGATGCCTTGCGCAAGCGCCGTGTCCGGAAAGCACTGCGCGATGGTCGATTTGCCAGGAATACACGGCGGTGCACCACCTGATTCGAAGCCGCCAGATATCGCATCGTCCGATGATATCGATATCCCCACTGGCTCAGCCGCAAAGGCGGCGCCTCCGCCCGAGAGCAGCATTCCGACGGCCGCGAGTACCGCGACCAGTTTGGACGCATGTTTCATGAGTCCCTTCTTTCGATCGTGTCCCATTTGTTGGTGTATGAAGGGGTCACCTTGTCTGTGCTGCCGTGGCGGTGCCGCGGCCCCCTTGCGACGGGATGCTAGTCCGCGTCCTTGTCCTTCTCAAGGCCGAGCGCGTCGAACGCGGCCCTGGCGCGGGACCTGGCGGCGGCGAGCTCGCTGCCGGTCGGCGTGTGCGCGGCGGGCGCGTCCCACGCGCGCGCCACGCTCTCCGGCCCCCACATGCGCTTGCCCGCGGCCCGGTCCTCGTCGGCCTCCATGAGCACGGCGCCCGCGAGCCGCACGAGCGCGTCCTGCGAGGGGAACACGCCCACGGACGACGTGCGCCGCTTGATCTCGCGGTTCTCGCGCTCCTGCACGTTGTCCGCGCGGATCCCGATCCAGCGCGCCTCGGGGAACGCCATGTACGCCAGGCATTCGTCGCGCGCCGCGCGGAACGTGCGCGCGGCCCCGGGGCCCGTGGCCCCCAGCGCGTCCGCGGCCAGCGCCCACGCCTCGTCCGCGGACGCGCGGTCGGGCATCGAGAACGGCAGGCGCGGCAGGGCCGTCGCCCGCTTGCGGCGGGACGCGGGCACCACGCCCAGCGCGTCGCGCATCATGTGCACCATGCACCGCTGCCACGACGCGCCCTGGAACTCCTCCGCGACCGCCTTGCGCAGCCCGCAGTGGTCGTCCGACACGACCAGGCGCACGCCGTCCAGGCCCCGGGCGCGCAGCGAGGACAGGAACGACTCCCACGCCGCGTAGCCCTCCGTGTCGAACACGTCGAACCCCACCACGCGCCGCCGCCCGTCGTCGCCGCACGCGATCGCCGTGACCGCGGCAGCGCTCGTCGACGCGCCCGACTCGCGGCACTTGACGAACGTCGCGTCCAGCCACAGGCAGCAGCACCGGCGGTCCGACAAGGGGCGGGAGCGGAACTCCGCGACCTGCCCGTCCAGCTCCCGCGCCAGGCGCGACACCCCCGAGCGGCCCAGCCGGCCCACGCCCAGCTCCCGCGCGACGCGCTCCACCCGCCTGGTGGACACGCCCCGCACCCACATCTCCACGACCGCGGCCGCCACGGCCGTGTCCGCGCGCCTGCCCCGGCCGATGACGCCGTCCGGGCTGCAATAGCCGCGCCGCAGCTTGGGCACGTGCACGTGCAGCGTGCCCAGCGGCGTGTCCACGCCACGCTCCCGGTACCCGTTGCGGCGGTCGGCGCGGCCCTCGCCGCGGGTCATGTACCCGGCGCCGCACAACCCGTCCGCCTCCGAGCCCATCAGCGCGTCCAGCACGCCCTCCAGCATGCGCGCCAGGCGGAACCGCAGCCCCTCCTGCCCGCTGACCACGCTCATCAGCATGTCCCCAGGTCCCCATCGTCCAATGATGCTAGTGTGTTCCTCACGGCCATCGTCTGGTCCTTCCTCGCCAAGTTTTCTTTATTCCAATGGCGATACTAGGCGGTGGCCCCTTCCAACCCCGCGGGGAACGAGGCTTCATACACCAACACTTGGGACGTAACCTGACGCGCCGAAGACGGAGGATAGACCTTGCTTAGTGGGTAAATCACATCGCGAAAGTGCACAAAAGACGCGCAATGCAAGTATCATCGACAGAAGGTATGCCTTGCTTGCCGCCTGCCGTTGCACTCCGCAATCTCAGCCGTGCAACTCCGCGTCGCGCGAGCACAGGCAGCGAGAGCATCATGCGGCATGCGGCGGATTCCGCCCGCGCCGCCCAACGGGAAAGGCCTTCGATGGAGAAGCGGACGATTGCCAGCATTTCCGCCACCTGCGGCATCTTGTGGATCTTCGTGTTCCAATACGTCATCACCACATTCACCGACCTGTGGCAAGGCATCACCTCCGCATTCCGTGGCGTGTACGCGGCGCTTGGCCCCGGCATCTTCGCCGGCACGTTCCTCGTGATCAGCGGCGTGATCTTCGGCGCGTTCATCTTCCAGCTGCTCACGAAGCGCTTCGAGGTGGTGTTCGCCGGCGCGATGGGCCTGCTCTATCTGGCGACGCTGTGGTATGTGTTGTTTGACCGCACGCCCGGCACCCGCGGCATCAACCTCGACATCACGCAATTCGGCGCGCAGTTCGCTTCCACCCCGCTCGACATGATGTGGAACATCGCGATCTTCATCCCGCTGGGCATGGTGCTGCAGCTGCTCATCAAATCCATGTGGAAGACCACCCTTGTGGAGGTGGTGCTCGCGCTCATCGTGGAGGGCGCGCAATACATCTTCAGCGTGGGCATCTTCGATGTGCTCGACATCCTGCTCAACGTAATTGGCATTGCGCTCGGCGCGCTTATCATCTCGTCCGCCACCCTCGACGGCTGGAATTTCGGCATGGACCGCCACTCCCTCACCTTCACCCGGTAGCGTTTCTGGCTGTGTTTCCCGAGAACGTTCCCCGGTAGCGTTTCCGACAGAATTTCAGCACGCTGCGCCCCGCTCCGCGACCCCGCGGAGCGGGGCGTTTTGTTGTGGATTTCTGCACGTCGTTTCGTGCAGATGATGTCAGATAATTCCGCGCAGATGATTCAGGCAGTTGGCAACTGATTCGCATACGAGAAAGTCTGTACAACGAAATCCTAAGAACCGGTGACTTTCCTAGGGGCCGACGAGTTCAAGCGAGCAATCACTGGTGAACAGTCTCGCGGAATACTGTTGATGATAATTACACGCGAGCTATTTGCCT
>JAQXZM010000013.1 GCA_029227215.1 Bifidobacteriaceae bacterium
GAGACGGGTCAAGTCGGCGAGCGTCGTCTCCGGCGCCAGCAATTCCAACTGACGCTGGGTCATGAGGTATTTACGCAAAGTGACTTGCGTGACAGCGCCCTTCTTATACGTGTTCACCCATTCCGCGAAGAAACGCGACAGAAGTTGGTTTCGGTACATTGTTCAATCCTTTCCGGCCCACGGTATGTTGCTAAGTTCAGCGCAGACCGAAAAGGAACGATAGATGTCGGACGTTCACACGAACATTCGCTGCAGGTAAGAGCCTTTCAACTCTCGGAGATGCTTAGTTCGCTCCTCTGCGGCGGCGATAAGGCTGTCGAGGGTGTTGAAGAACTGTCCGATGAGGCGTTGCTCAGGAAGCGAAGGGACGCGCATTTTTTCCGCAAAGAAATCATCGAAGACAAGCTCATTCATCATGGTGCCTCGCTTTGTACTGCGAACGAGAATGCGCTTCATTACTCCCTCATCATGCAGATAGCACGCCCAGAAATCCAAATCACACGACTGCCACCAAAAATCGGTTGGTCGAATCGACGCAAAGCGAGGCGACATTATCCCAGCGCCAACGGTATTCACGACAAATCTTCCGAAAGCGAATTCATTTGATGTATGCCCTTCGAAAGCTGCATCAGCAATGCGAAGGACCTTATATGCCGCAAGAGATTCTTCCGCTGCGCCATTTCCGAGAGGATTGAAAGTCATCGATGAAACAGAGAGCGTCTTTTCAGCGTCAAACTGGTTCCCATTACGCTCGGTGTTTTTCATATAGAGCTTGCCTAGCCGTATTTCTTGCCAGTCTCCGCTGAAATCGCTGAACCTCAGCCGTGGCTGTGTTTCGCCTTCTTGCGGGAACATGAGTTTCAGATAGGCTTGTTTCTTCTGCCGGAGGAGGGCCTCCTGTCGCTCGGCGGCGGCGATAAGGCTGTCGAGCGTTGTAAAGAACTCGCCGATGCGGCGCTGTTCATTGTCATTCGGGATGCTCAGGAACCATGCAGCGAGATCATTTCTTGAGAGATTGCCAATGGAACCATCTCCTCCAAGAACATGACTTGATAGAAAACGATTGAACGATGGAGACGAGAAATAGGAATTGAGAAATGTTGGTTGTTCTGAGTGAAGACGGTACATGAAGCCGCCGGGCACCATTCTTTCGACGGAGACGGCGGGAATTATCGCGTGTTTCCCCACTAGTGCGTTGGAGCCGTTGGCTGCAGTCATCAGGATGTCGTTCCTCTGAATGTATCCGACGTTGATGCAACTACGCGAAACAAATACGTCATCATCGTGAATTGTAAAAATCCCATCATCGATATTAGATGAGCGAAGAACACGGACTCCATCCTTGGAATCGGAGAGCGCAGACGGCGAATACGTCAATCCACGACAGATTTCTGCTACCTCCCCCAACTGTCGCTGCTCCCAAGCGGCACATGCCCCTTCGTCAACCCCTCAGATCACCCCGCCTCATGCTCACGTCTCTCCCGTCACCCGTGGAAATGCGCAAGCAATATCGCGAGCGCACGGTCATCCATGTTGTGCAGATCGAGACCGGTTATGTCTTCGAAACGGTGGTAGCGTTCGAGCATCTTGTGACATCGATAGAAGCACGCTGCGGCGGTTTCGGAGATGCCTCCGCACCTGAGAAAAGCCGTCACACCTCGCACGCCCTCGATCCACACAACGCCCGCTCCCCTGCGCCTACTCGCTCCCGGAGAGATTCTTCCGCATCTGATGGTATGCACCATGCTCGCGCAGGTAATCGCGCAGGTACGGGAGTTTGAAATCCACATAGCCATACGACGATTGGTAGATGATGTCCTTCTTGATGAGCTGCGTGCGGTACACGTTGGCGTATCCCAGGTCGTGTTCCAGTCTTTTCGCGATGTCGCTGGTAGCCGAGGGTCCGTCGTCCTGGGCCATGGCCAGCAGGTAGTCTCTGCCCATGGCGCTCAAGCCGTCCAGCGCAGGGCCGTGCACCATGTCTCCGAGTTTGATCTTCGCCTGCTTGATTCCTTCGCGCGCGTTCTCAATCGTCAGCTCGTCCTGCGAATCCTGCGTATTGGCCTGGGAATCGCGCCATGCCCAATAGCCAACCAATTGAATCATGAACGGATAGCCGTTGGTCGCCTGTGCAAGGGTATCCAGAGTATCGGCATCGGCGTGCTTGCCGTTTTGCGTAATCGTCTCCTGGAACGCCTTGCGCACTTCGGCAAGCGGCAGGTCGCCCAGATGCCTGCGCTCCGCCCTGCGCAGGAAGGTGAGCACGTCATCATTGATAACGTCCTCCACCATGGACGGCAGGCCGGCGAAGACGAACGCCACATTGCGCCTCTCTCGGATGAGGTGCTGTACGGCCGTGGCGAGGGAACGCATCTCGGGCAGACTTGACGCCTGCACCTCGTCAAGCGTGATGAGAATCCCCCGGTTCTTCTTCTCCAGTTTGTCAAGCCGTTCGGTCATGGCCATGCGGAAATTCAACGCGTGCTCGGCGGCTTCGAACTCCACCGAGCCAAGATTCACTTGCGCATCCACCGGGGTTCCGGCAACGGACATAGATACCGAAGGCAGCGTCACCGATCCGATGCCCCGCCGAGGAGACTGGCGCAGGGTCTCGATAAGGCGCTGCATGAACTTGGATTCGGCGGTTTCGTCAATCACCTGCCATTTGCGCTGCCTGGCCAGATCACCAAGAGCGTTGAGTATCACCGTCTTCCCCATGCCTCGAGCGCCCGTCACGTACATGAGACGCCCGGGGGCTCCCACACCGTCGTCGAGCGCATAGGAGAAATCTTCAAGGTCACGCTGGCGCCCCACAAGCACAGGCGGGGTCATGCCTGCCGTCGGTTTGAAAGGATTCGCCATCGGCCACCTCCAGGTCGGGAACGGTCGCCCGATTCCGACGCCCATTCAATATTCGGATGCTTTGTAGTCTGCATCAAAGTTATAAAAGATATAAAGGATATAAAAAGTTATAAAACGGCTTCTTCCTGCGCTTTTCAAGACGTCGCTTTGCGACATTGCACAGGGATTATGCACGAAACGGGGCAGGGCTGAGACCCTGCCCCGCGCAACGCTTACTTCTCGTCGGTATACCCGAAATGCTTCCGCACCTTGTTATGCGTCATCTTGTCGTTCGGAATATACGCCACCACGGGCGGCACGACGTCGGGAGGCACGGACGCCACCGGCGAGGACGGGCAGTATTTCTACGGTGATGCCATAGGCTGTGACGCCCTCGGTACTTGCATGGGGAACGGCGATGGTTATTACCATGACTAGAAGTTCACGTCGCAATGCGGTCCATTCGCGTTTGCGCGCATGCGAGACGTCCTTGCCGCCAAGCACCACCTGCCCTTCGTCCGGCGAAAGCATCATGCCTGTGATGTTATGGCGTTAGTCTGTGTTGATCTTGCTTTCGTTGTTGCGGAGCTCGCCGTTTTCTTCGAGCCTCCTGCCAAGACACCAGAGAGGAATTCGCAATAGGCGTCCGAGTCGGGCGACGAAAACTCGCCGTCGTCGAGCCATCGTCATACTCGATGTTCCTGAAATAGGAATTGGTGTAAAAACCTCCCCGTCTTGTCTGCCTCAACCTATGTCGAACGCCCGCAGAAACTCGTTTTCGTTTACTCTCATCTGCTGCACAAATGCATCGTAGTTTTGCGCATCCGCCGGGATCTTCAATCCATGCTCTGTGACGCTGACGTCATCTCGCGCTGTGACGTTTGCCTCATAAGTAGACCCCTTGTTCATCCGCAGCAGCAAGTCATCGGTTCCATTCGCTTCCGGATATAGGTAGTAGCCAGCCTTGGCGTCGAACCGGAACATGTAAGCAAGCACCTGCAAGTAGTCGCGATTCCCGATGTTGCCGATTGGCTTGTATTTTGCATCGGCTATGATTCTTGATTCATTGTTGCGGCTGATGAAGTCCGGATAAATCTGCCCGATATTCCCGCCGTTGTTCCTGGCAAAGAGCCATTGGGCACCCTTGCTGCGCTTGTTCATCGGGTGGTAGAAGGCATCTCCAATCAGAGAATTGACGTATTCCTCCCACAACCATGCTCCGTCGAACAGGATGCCATATATCTGCCGCGATCCAGACCCTATCTGATGCTTCTGGTGCTGCAGGATCAAAAGGCATAGCCTCTGGAGCGCGCGATACTCCCGGAAGTAGGCGTGTCTGATGGCGTTCTTCTTATTCGCCTCTATGACCCTCTGGCGGTCGTAGAGTTCGTAAGTCGGCGTCGCCTCGACGACCAGCTTCACCTCGTCCTTCACCTTGACCAGCAGATGCCCGCCGTACGGCTTTCTCTTTATGAACTCGATCGTGTGGCGCACCAGCTCTGTCAAACTATTGTCGTAGGAGAATTCTCTCTGGCTGTAGGCCACGTTCCCAATAAAGGGAGTGTTCTGCTTGATATGCCTTGCGATGTCGATGCGACCCTTCACGTTCCCGTCGTTATAGCGGTTACGGACATACCTCTTGAAGAGTCCTTTCCTCATGGCGGTCTTCAGGTAGTATGGGAACAGGAAGAGCAGGAAATTGAACAGGCGGTTGTTCAGGTCTGCGTCGGATTTCAAATCCACGATGTTGGGGAAATTCAGCACCCGATTGAGCAGGTACTCGGAGAAATAATCCTCCTCTTCGGAGCTGAACCGTGATTCGATAATCAGCCGCTCATCACCGTAGCCGAGAAAACCCATCACATTCCCCGAGCGGTACGAATCATTCACACTTTGCAGGATTATCTGATCCCTCGTCAGATCTTTCGAGTTACCAATGAATTCGGGAAACACAAAGACCCCCTCGCGCTCCAATTGCCCAAGCGTCTTGTCCGCAATCCGGCGCGTAAGGGCTTCGATGTCCGCAAAAGAATCCTTCTTTTCCTGCGCGTTATCCTTAATCTTGAACGGCGTCATCGGTATCTCCATCGGCTGGCTTCTTGTACCCGTAGGCTTCAGCAAACCGATTCATAATGCCTTTCTCGTCGTACATTCCCCGAATGTATTCCTGAAGGAGTGGGCGCAGATAATCCGTCCAAAGCTGATTGAAGGTCAAAGTCTTCAGCTTCAAGAAATACGAAGCACCGATTTGGTAGTTTTCGTTGAGCCCCTCGACGTCGGCAATCTCGTTGTTTAACGCCAACATACGCTTTTTAGCCTCGGCCTCAAGCTCCGCGTCTTCCAGTTTCTCCAGCATCTCAAGATGCTCGTTCGCCTTCAACTCGACGAAGCGGAAGCGGCGTCTCATGGCAAAGTCGAAACTATCGACAGAACGATCAATGTCGTTCATCGTGCCGATGATGTAGACGTTTTCGGGGATGTAGAACTTCTCGCCTGGGTCGGCGTGAAGGTTCGAGTACTGCGTCGATATCTCTCCAGCAGGTCCGCGATATTCCGGATCGATGGAGAAGAACAACTCGCCAAAGATCTTAGAGATTTCGCCACGATTGATCTCGTCGATGATGAAGACGTATTTTTTCAGTTCGGTCTGTTTTGATTTCTGGAAGTCCTCGTAGTTCTTCCGCGCCCGCACTATGAACTTCTTGAAGATGCCGTCCTGAAGCTCGAAGCCCATCGTCCCGTCATCGTTCACCTTGGGGCGGATCCCCTCCACGAAGTCGGTGTAATCGTAGCTCGGGTGGAACTGGACGAACTCGACCTGCTTCCGCTGCTCTGGGGAGAGTTGGTCGAGTTTCTCGAATTGGCCGTTGCTGATGATATCTGCGGCGATTTCCTTTGCAAGGTACGTTTTGCCAGTGCCCGGAGCGCCTCTGAAGATAAGGTTCTTGGACTCCATCAACATTGACGAAAAGGGGTTCTGGTACTCCTTGAACTGCTGGACGAGTTCCTCCTGCGCTGCGGCCTCCGTTGTGGCTTCCTGCTTCTCCTTCTCGTCTTTTTCGCAATAGATCAAAACCATCTTGTCACCCGGCTCGCCGAACCGCTTCAGGCACTCCTGAACAAAGATGATGGTCGAAAAGATGCCCCAACAGTACAGCACGAATTGCCCGCCGCTGTCGCGGTAGTAGGGAACAGACTCATCGCTATTGCGGCAATGCTGCTGAAATTCCTCGACACTCGTATAGATGCCGCAGATCATTTCGCTGTCAGGATTGTACTTGCAGACCGGGAAGCTCTCCCGTTCCGCCGGAGACAAAGCGGCGATATCCTTCTCGAAAACCTGACATGCGAGACGCGGCATGGTCCTCCTGGAGATAGTATTTTCATTCTTGCCGACCTTGCGCCTGATCTTTTCTTCGCTGTCGGCCTTCTGGAAATACGCGTCCAGCGGCTTGTAATGATTGCCAAGTGACAGATTATCCATCGTGAATCGCTTGTCCGTAGATGTCACGCCATCGGCGGTGATCGTCAGCGTAAATTCATCCTGCTCGGTTTTCTCCTGCTTGATCATGCTGCACCTCCATGTACATGCTGCACCCCATGTATCTTCATACTACAACTTTCATCGCCATCTGCTCAGCGCCTCAGAAGTCGGAGAGGTCCACCGGGGCCGAAGCCTTGCCGAATCGGAAATTGCGCACAGCCTGGTCCATTTCCTCCAAGGTCCTTGCGGAGATGCCCTCCGGTGTGGTCAGCTCGCGGGGTTCCAGCACGATGCAGCCGTTCTCGTATTCTTTCACGTTGTAGTACTGGTACCTCGCGCCACGGAGCGTTACGCGTTTCTTCGTGTCGATATGCGCATCGCAATCCTTAACCATCTGCATGTGATTGCCCCCTCTCATGAGTGGGATATCCCACTCATGGAAATATCATGTCACGCCGATTCAATGGCCGGCAATCCGCAGAACGAAGCTCTCCTGGCGGCCCTCGGCAGGATATCCCACCGCTTGGGAGCAGCGACAAGTCACCAGTGACGGCGGGTACCTCATGAAACATATGGAAGTCCTTCTCCCCCCACCCCTCCCCCGTTCCAAATTCCGCTGATTGCGCGCCATCGCAAACCGTTAGAGGCGACGCGCCGTTTTGCGGCTCCGCGCGGCGTACCCTTGAGCCAACGGACACAGAGTCGCACCTGACAGGGCAGGTGACGTGATGGCCGCGATGATCGACGACGTTGCGCGGGAATGCGCGCGGATCCTGAGATGCTTTCGCGACCTTGGCTTCTGAATGTTCCGTTGTTCCCCAAGCCATCAAAATCGCAGCACAATCACGAACGCGCGCTTGCATCACTGTCTGGGCAACGCTTGCGATTCCATGTGATTCCGCATCAATCCGCATCAATCCGCATCAATCCGCGTGAATCCATGTAAATCCGCATGCTCCGCGTGAATCCGCAAGTGCCGTTCGCATCGTTTATGAAAGGAGCCAGGCTCATGGCAGGCACTCAAGAATCCAACCGCAGCATCACAATCGGAAGGCCGCAGGCCATGCCAGGCGTCGCAGAAGCAACGCCGGGCTTTTCCACGCTCGCCTTGCGCGCAGGATACGACCCCGCCGACCATCTCAACGCCTCCAGCGTGCCGATCTACGCCACCGCCGCCTACGCACTGCACGATGAGGAGTATGCCACGGCCATCGCGTCATTCGAATCCGCCGACGACATTTATTCCCGCATCTCCAACCCTACGACGGGAGTGCTCGAGAAGCGCCTCGCTGCGCTGCACGGTGCTGCGGGTGCCGTGGCGACCGCCTCAGGACTGGCGGCGCTGAGCAATGCGATTTTGAACGCCACGGCCGGCGGCGGCCGCATCCTCACCTCATACCGGCTTTACGGCGGCAGCGTCGCGGCATTGCGCGACGTGCTGCCCGACCTGGGAATCGGCATCGACATCGTGCCCGATCCCGACAGCCTCGATTCGTGGGAATCCGCAATCACCGACAGCACGCGGGCGATCGTCGTGGAATCCGTGTCGAACCCGCTCACCGTGGTCGCCGACCTGGAGGCGCTCGCACAGATCGCTCACCGCCATGGCATCATCCTCATCGTCGACAACACGCTCGCCACGCCGTATCTGCTCAATCCCTTCGATTTCGGCGCGGACGTGGTGGTCTACTCCACCACCAAGGCGATTAACGGGCATGGCAATGCGATCGGCGGCATCGTGCTAGAAAGTGGACGCTTCGATTATGCGAACGGCAATTACCCGCAGTTCACGCGCAAACAGTGGTTCTTCAAGGACCGTGCGCTCAACCCGCGCAGCGTGATCGATGTGGTGCCCGCAGCGCCGTTCACCACGCGACTGCGCGGTCTGCTCGTCACGCTGCTCGGCGCGGCGCCCAGTCCGTTCGACAGCTATCTGACGCTTATCGGGCTGGAGACGCTCAAGCAGCGCGTGAGGCAGGAGGTCGCCACCGCCGAACAGATCGTGAAGCACCTGGAGGCTGATCCTCGTGTGACGAAGGTGTATCATCCCTCCGCCAGCGGTTACGAATACAAGGAGCTTGCGGCGAAATACCTGCCGCGCGGCGGCGGGTCGGTGCTCACGTTCGAAGTGCGGGGTGCGGATGCGGAGGATGCCGCCAACCGCAAGCGTGCCGTGCTTGATGCGCTCAAGTTGTTCAGCCTGCAGGCCAATCTTGGGGATTCCAAGTCGTTGGCGGTCGATCCGGTGGTCGTGACGCATGGTGAGCTTGACACCAAACAGTTGCGCGAAGCGGGCATCACCGGTGGCGCGATTCGCCTGTCCATCGGCCTTGAGGAGCCGGCCGACCTGATCGCCGACCTCGACCAAGCGCTTGACCAGGCGTTCGGAGAGGCGTTTGACAAGGCCAGCGCTTAGCGCACTGCCCCCTATTGCCGGATGCCCCTATTTCTCTGATTCCGCATATTCCCCGGTTGTGAGCGTGCCACCCATGCCCAACCGGGGAATACAGGGGATACACGGGTGCGTGTTCCGGGTATGCGAAGCATGCGCACTGCACGGATTCAGTTGATTCAGTGCATGCCCATGAACATGCCGATAACGTACGGCACAAGCCAGATGAGCCACACGGCGATGCTCAGGCGGTGGAATGCCTTGATGCGGCGTTCATCATGCGAGGCGAGCGTGACCGTCGCCCATACCGCATGGAACATCATGAGTGCGATTGCGATGGCACCGGTCGCCGCGTGCACCGGGTTAACCGCGCCTGCGGTGCCGGAGCGGGCGATTTGCATCATAACCGTGGTGCCGGTTGTGTCAAACACCAGTCCAATCCAAAACATCACCACGTGCCAGGCGCGCAGCCTGCCCGCGCCGCGTTCCGACCACACGCCCACCGTATAGAACACCAATGCCAGTGTGATTGCGACTATTGCAATGCCTAATGAAGTTGACATATTCCTCTATTCGCCTCTCTATTCGTCTTTCTATCTATTCATCCTTCGAAAGCAGTTCCAGATCGTGCACGCCGTCAATGCGCTGGGCGCGCTCGAGAAAATCATGCATGTGCTTCAAGTCGCCGTTGAGGCGGATCTCCACGCTCGCGCCTTTCCAACCGTCGCCGCGATGCGTGTGCGTCCCGACGATTTGCGTGTTGAACCCCAGACTGTCGGCAAGCAGCAGCGTTTCGCGCAACGCTCCCCGGCCATCCTCGTAAGTCATGCGCAGCGTGCAGTCCCGGTCGCGCCGCAACACCCATGTGACGAGCGGCGCCACGGCAAGCACCACCAAGAAATACATTGCTGTCACCAGCGTCGCGAGCGGCAGCATGCCCGCGCCGCACGCCACGCCCACGGCGGCGGCGATCCAGATTGCGCAGGCGGTGGTGAGCCCACGCACCGTGTCGTTTGCGAAGCAGATCACGCCGGCGCCAAGGAACCCGATGCCCGTCACCACCTGGGCGGCGATGCGGGAGGTGTCCCACGTGAGCCCCTGCCCCAGCATTGCGGGCATGCCTTCGATCGAGACCATCGTGAACAGGCAGCTTCCCAGCCCCACGAGGATGTGCGTGCGGATGCCCGCGTCCTTGCGGCGCGCCTCGCGTTCGAAGCCGATGAGCCCGCACAGCAGCACGGCGCTCATCACCGCGGCTGCGTCCATCCAGGTGATTCCGATGATCTGCATGACCCCTCCTTGTGATTGTGACGATGACTGTGTGATGTGGTGTGGTGATGTGGTGGTGTGATTCCTGGCAGCAAACAAAACGAATCCCCTCGGCGGGCGCCGAGGGGATCAGGGCCATTCGCTACTGCTGCGAGCCGGTGCCGGCTTCAAGCGCGCGCACGGTGATGATCACCGTGTCTGCGTTCGCGCAGCCCTTGTAGTCGGTGGTCGGGATGGCGAGCGCCTGCGTTTGGTCCGGCGGGTAGACGACGAGCTGGTCGGCCTGCTTGGCGTTGCACGAATCCGCGTCGAAATTATCGGCGTTCGTGATGCGCAGCGCGCTGTGCGCGGAGTCCCCGGGCTTGAGCACGATCGTGGTGACGTCCACCGAGTCGTCGCGCTCGGCGGCGGCGCCAATTTGCGTGGCACCCGAGGCGAGCGAGACGCCCGGGTAGCCGGTCACCGAGCAGTCGGTGGTGCCGGAGTTCGTGAGCACGAGGTACGGGTAGGAGCTGCCTGCGCCGCCGCCGTCGCCTTGCGTGAGCGTGGCGGTGAGATCCGTGCTTGCGCAGATCGGCGTGCCGCCTGATGCGGAGGCCGAGGCATTCGACTCGGATGCGCTGCTGGAGGTGCTCGCGGAGGCGCTCGTCGACGAGGCGGAGGCAGATCTGGACGTGGATGAGCTAGACGCAGCCGTGCTGCTGGCATCGTTTCCTGAGCCGGAGCAGCCGCCCGCAAGGGCGAGCGCCGCGACGATGCCGGTGGTTGCGATGCCGCGCAGGAGGGCGCGTGCCGAGAATTGAATCGTTCTTCCCATGCCGTCCATTCTATCCCTGAATGCCCCGCACCCATAGCCGCAACGCCCGCCTTCGTGGGGAATCTGTGGGATTCGTTTCGAAGACGGGCGTTGCGACATCAATGCGCATGCCGAGCAGCGTTCGACCACTATGCCTCACACGCGGCGGAGGCGGGGTTGCTTGGAGGTGGCGAGGAACAGCGGCTGCACCTCGGTCAGCGGATTGTAGGGCGCCAGGCCGAACCACTTGGCGGGGCTGCCCGCCGCGTGGCGGATCGCGTACTTGAGGCGCAGCGCCAGCGCCTGCTGGCTCGTGACCTTGGACTCCGGCATGAGCGCCTTGTGGATGAGCACGTAGCGGATCGGGCCGATGTTGGGGTCGGCGTCGAGCTTGGGGTACCGGGTCGCCTGCTGCGGCAGCTCGCCGGATGCGGCGAGGTCGTCCATGATCTGGTGGATGTAGGGCGGGATGGACTGGGAGACCTTGAACCCCAGGCGGATGCGCACGCGGAAGATGTAGTCGGTGCCGAAGTCCTCCACCGAGTACTCGCGGGTGAACGGGTCGTCGGACGTCTCGACCGACACGGCCCACCAGGCGCGGGCGCGCTTGGGGTGGTCGGCGAAAATGGAGAAGAAGATGTCGGTGTCGATGCGCTTCATGTCGGAGTCCGACGTGAGGTAGACGAGGTTGTCGGCGAAAATCGGCACAGTGTCGTCATCATGCAGCTGCTTGAGCACCGGCAGGCAATCCTCGGACTTCATGTGGCGCCTCTGCTCGCGTTCCAGCGCAGTGCCTTCGTTCCACGCGACCATGATGAGCAGGATCGCGCAGGTGAGCAGCATCGTGAACCAGCCGCCGTGCAGGAACTTGGCCATCGATGCGATGAAGAACATCGTCTGCAACGCAAGGAACAGCACGAGGAACACGATCGCGCCCACTTTGTTGCGGTTGTGCCAGATATAGACGGCGAGCAGGATCGTGGTGGTGATCATGGTGACGGTGAGCGCCAGGCCGTAGGCGGCGGAGATGTGCGCCGAATCGCGGAACAGTGCGAGCACGAGCAGTGTCGCCACGCACAGCACGCGGTTGACCATCGGAATGTAGAGCTGGCCGCGGGTGCGCGAGGGGTATTGCACCTGAAGGTGCGGCATCCAGTTGAGGCGCGTTGCCTCCGACACCATCGTGAACGCGCCGGTGATGAGCGCCTGGGAGGCGATGACGCCTGCGGCGACGGAGAGCACGACCGCGACGTAGCGCAGACCAGTGGGCATCATCTCGAAGAACGGGTTGACGTTCGGCATGTCGTCGTACACCGGGTTGTGCTGGTTGTGCAGCATCCACGCGCCTTGGCCGAAGTAGCACAGCACGAGCGCGACCTTGACGAACGGCCAGGTGGCGTAGATGTTGCCGCGGCCCACATGGCCCATGTCGGAGTAGAGCGCCTCGGCGCCGGTGGTCGAGAGAAACACCGTGCCCATGAGGGCGATGCCCGCGGCGTTGTGCGGGCTGAACAGGAAGCGGATGCCGTAGACGGGGTTGAGCGCGGCGAACACCGACCAGTCCTGGCTGAGGTTCATCACGCCCACGATCGCCAGGAAGCTGAACCAAACGAGCACCACGGAGCCGAATACCTTGCCGATGCTCTCCGTGCCGCGCGACTGCAACGAGAACAGCACGACGATGATCACCACGGTGATCATGAGCGTCAGGTCCGGGTTCGCGTCGAACACGCCTTCGAAGACGGGCAGCGTGTGCAGGCCTTCGACGGCGGAGCTGATGGAGACGGCCGGGGTGAGCACCGAGTCCGCCATGAACGCCGCGCCGCCGATCATGGCGGGCGCCGCGAGCCACGCGCCGTACTTGCGGATCAGCGAGTACAGGGCGAAGATGCCTCCTTCGCCGTTGTTGTCGATGCGCATGGCGATGAGCACGTACTTGACGGTGGTGATGAGGGTGATGGACCAGAACACGAGGGAGAGCATGCCGAGCACCGCCTCGCGGTCCGCGTTGGCGAGCCCGCCCTGGCCGGCGAGGAACGTCTGCGCCGTGTACAGCGGCGACGTGCCGATGTCGCCATAGACCACGCCGAGCGCCACGATGCACAGTGGCAGCGCCACGCGGTCAGGGCCCGCCTGCACGTGGCTCCACCACCTGCCAATCGGGCCTTTGCCTGCCGCGTCGTCGAGTTTCTGCGACGCCGCCTGCACCTTGGCGCTTTCCTTGATGAGCGTCTTGCGCTCGGCCTTGGTGAGCACGTTGGCGGTGAGCTTGGGGGTCTTGGTGTATTCGGCGGCCTTGAGGATGCGCTGCGTGTCTTCCACGGTGGGCTGGGGCGCGGGTTGGGGCACAGTTTGTGCCGCCTGCGCGACGCGGGGCTGCTGCCCCGTGACCGGCTCCACATGGTTGAGCGTGGAATCCTTGGTGAGCGCGTCGCCGCGATTGTCGCTGACGCGCAGGCGGGTGTTCGATGGCGCCGAGACGTTCGATACGCGGGCGCCGGAAAGCATGTTGGTTTTGGTCTGATGGGCTTTCGCGGGGGCTACCTGCGCGGAAGCGGCTTTTGTAGCGGGAAGCGAAACCTGGGAATTGACCGGTGCGTCGGCCTGCGGCTTGGGCAGTGGTTTCGCTGGGGATTGTGCTGCTTGATTCGCAGCGGTTTTCTTGGCAACGGGACTGTTGCCGGGTTTGCGTTCTTCGTCCTTCATCACGTCATGCCTTTCAGACAGTGTCATTCTTCAGACGGCGGGCGTTGCGCCCGTATGCGGGAGTGTGCCGAGGCACGCGGCATGCCGGTTCCAAGGAACCGATGCCGTGATGCCGCCCCTGCCATGGACCGAGAGGCGCTGCCGGTGCCGGACTCCGAAGGAGTTCCGTTCACCGGGAAACTGCTCGCTTGCGCGTGGTTGCGGCGTCGCTGCGATGTGCTTCGCAGCGCGGCTGCAGTGCGGTTTCCGCGTGGTCCATGGGGCCTTGGCTCCAAGCACAAGGTGCAACGATAACCCCGGGTGCGAACGATGCGCAAGTTCTCGCGCAAGCAACGGATGTCCCATTCGGCATCTCGATTCGTTGCAATCTGGGAATGACTTGGGATTGCCAACAGCGGGTCTCCCCTAGGCGGGAATGGCTGAATCCGGGACACATCTTCACAAAACCTCCACATTTATGGCGCGTCGTGACATGACACGCGGATATCTGTGCGGATTCACGCTGTGGCGCGAAACGTGCTAGCGCACCACCCGGAATGGTCCACGTTAAAACAGTTGGAATGTAGCAATCGTTGCGCAATGGCTACTGTCTTGAATGGAACGGTTTTACCGCTGATGAAATCCGGGCGTGTCGCCGGCCGGCGATTCGCTCCGCTCAGCCTCACTCCCCTTGGAACTCACGCATGACGATTTCAGTGAACGCGGCATCCACATACGCCTCCGTCATCTCGTCGTCCTCCAGCGGCCGGAGCGCATTGCCATCTGCATCGATATGGTCTTCCCGCTCGGGATGCCCGCCATACGGACCCACCTTCATGCTCTCGAGCGAGAGCGCCTCGGCGTAGTACTCGTTCGCCATCTGCATGTCCGGTCTCGCCGCCAGCTTCGAGCCAGGGCACCCGCGGCTGAACAGGTGGCCGAGCATCATGCAGCATGTGTAGTCGCCATGCACCGCGCCCTCCATGAAGGCGTCGATCATCGCGTCCGGGCTCGCCTTGGTGCCGAACCCGTTGGCGCAATCCATAGCCACATACACCCAGGCATGCGCGAAGCCTTCGTGTGCGGAGCGCACGAAATAGCGGTGCGCCTGCCGTTCGTTCGGCCCCAGGTGCCTGCCGCTGGCAAAGAGGCGCCCCAGTTCGAAGGACGCCTGCGGGTCGTGGAGGTCCGACCCCTTGCACAGCAACACCACGATGCCAGGGCATTCGAGCAGGTCTCGGTACTCGGGCGGTACGTTGTCGATGAGGCTGGCGAGCGTCACGCACGCATGTGCCTTCGCCGCCGCGCCGGCATCGTGCTGCAGCTCCCACAGGTCGTTCATGGCGCCCACGGAATCCACCGGGTCGCTGAACGGGAACACGCGCTGCAGGTCGTCACACTGGTAGAGCACCTCAAGGTCGAGCGCATAGCGGTCTCCGCCATACATGCGGTCGCGCACATACTCACCCCACACGCGCCTCTTCGTCTCGGCGTCGTCGCCCACCGTAATCTCCTCGGTGAGCATGTGGAAACGGATCGTGGACGCGCTGGGCATGCCTTCGTGCCACTCATGCCACTGCCGGTCCACGCCGGTCAAGGCATCACGGCACTGTTCGATGCACTCGGGAGTGCAGAAACTGCGAGTGAACTCGTCAAGGGTCATCGCTTCACCGCCTTCGGGTCAGGGCTTCGGGGACAGGCTTTAGGCGCCACGCCGCATGCATGCCTACGCAGAGGCATACATATATATCTGCGCGACCTGCACGTCGCGATTCGCAGTTGCTTGTCACAGCCGTTCCTCGCTATCGGCACGCAGTCGTTACGCAAATATAAGGCGAAACGCCATCGGGCACAAGGGTTTTGTAGCATCGGCTTCCCCACGCATGGCAGGTGCGCAGTTCCCCCACGCAGGGCGGGTGCGCAGGGAGAGTCGTTGCAAAGCTTCGACTTGTGCGAGCTCCTCCTTGTGGGAGCGCCTTTCGCTCAAGTGGAAGTAATGATAGGATAGCATACTTCGAACAAATGTTCGAAGTATGCTCTGGGCAAAGACATTGCATCTGGGAGGGCTCGGCACGCCGCCAATCCGCGGCGCATGGCCCGATCGCCGATGACTTCAACCATGCGCTGACTCACCCTTGCGCACTGACCGTGCACGCGCCATTCCCTGCCTTGCCCAGGCGCGACCAGTGCCGAGAAACCAGCGCCTCGGCAAAAAGAAACCGTGTGCGGACCCACTCCGAAGGTTCCGCACACGGCCATGACGGGTTCCCGAAGGAGAAGTCGAAAGGAACCCGCCGGATTCAAGACCAGCGGGCATGAGAGCCCCGCCGGTGTCTCTTCAGGTGTTCAGTTATGCAGGTATTCAGTTATGCCATCTTGAATTATGCCTGTTCAGTTATTCGGATCTTCGGTTATCGGATCCACCCCGGCGACTCTGCCCGGGCAACAACTCCCACTGGGGGTATCACTCGAGCTTGAGTCGCAGCATCGGGTGCGCGACGAGCAACTGAGCCAGGCACTCATCGGCATAGGCGATGCCCTGGGCGGAGGCTTCGCGGAAGCTGCGCGCCGCCCATTCGTTGTTGCCGCTCGCGGCGAAAAGCTTGCCGGCGAGCACGTAACCCAGCGCCATGCCCTTCTGGGCGGCGCGCAGGAACCAGTCGATGGCGCGGCTCATGCCGCTGCGCACCGAGGCGCTCACGAAGGAATACCATCGACCCAGGCTGATCATGGCGACCGGGTCGCCTGCATCCGCAGCCTGCTTCACGTCGCGCAGCGCCACGGTGGCGTCGCATTCGACCGCCTCGCCGTCGCGGTACCACTGCCCCTGGGCGAACTGGTAGCCTTCGTGCCCGGCGACGATGCCGAACTCGTTCGCGTTCACCTCGTTGGCGACTGCCGGGGTCCCGTTCGCTTCAACGGCATTCGCCTCGAGAACGGTCGTTTCGGCCGAGGTGTTGCGTTTGGGATTGTCGGTGAGAGGCTGTGCGTTGGTCATTGCTATCCCTTTCCGGTAGTGCCCGACGCGGTGCATTCTCCGGCACCCCGCCTGGCTGCCGCACTCCCCGCGTCCTCAACCGCGGGTATGCGACCGGATCGCCCGCTTCCCGTGGTCCACGCGGTCGGCCGGCAATCCTTGGTTCACGACTGGCTGTTTTACGAGCCAGTGTTCGCTTGCTGTGTACTAGTTCCTTGTTTACTTGTTCTTCCCAAGACCTGAACCGTGCGACCGGGCTTCCATGCCCGTTCACACAGTCTGTGCCTTACAAGCGCGATGTTACTCCGCCGTAGCGAACAGCGCAAGTAACGCGAACGAAATATCAGTGTGTTCGACACAGGCGTATCCGACCGTCCCGCTATCAAACCGCACCAATGCATTGCAAAAACGCCGACCGAACGGAATTCGGGAGCGAAAATTATAGCTCACGAATTCTCTGTTCGGTCGGCGTGTCGCGTTCGAGGCATCCGGACGCCTGTTCTCCGGGGCCCTCAGCGGAAACCCCAGCGGAAACCGCTATGAGGCGCCCCCTCACGCACCGTACGTCGCCAGGTACTCGTCGGCGGCGGCCTTCACCGCGTCGTCGAGCAGCGGCGAGCCATCGGAGGCGGTGAGCTTGCCGGCGGCGGCGAAGATCTCGCGCACGTTGGCGATGGCGAGCACCGGGAAGCCGAACTCCTCGTGCACCGCCTGCACGGCGGACTTGTCGGAGTCCTTCGTCTTCTCCATGCGGTCCACCGA
>JAQXZM010000014.1 GCA_029227215.1 Bifidobacteriaceae bacterium
ATGCACCGCGACAAGAAGGCCCGCGGCAACATGCTGCGCTTCGTCATCCTCGAATCGATCGGGCATCCGATCCATCTCGACGGACCCGACGAAGACGCGTTGCGCGAAGCATTCAGCCTCATCAATCAGTGAATAAGTGAACGCCGCCGGGTCTGCCGGCCGACCACGACGGGCCGGTCGGCACATCATCGGCATCGGACATTCGAGAAAGGAACCCCATGGCACAGGCCATCCAGACAGGAACGGCGCATTTCGCCGCCAACAAGATCGTCGTCGTCAACGGCCCCAACCTCGGCCGCCTCGGCGTGCGCGAGCCGGACGTGTACGGCAAGCAGGACCTGAAGCAGCTGCGCCAGCTGTGCGTCGCATGGGGCCGTGAGTACGGCCTTGACGTGGACGTGCGCCAGAGCGACGACGAGGCCGAGGTCATCGGCTGGATGCACCAGGCCGTCGACCGCCGCACCCCCGTGGTGCTCAACCCCGCGGCGTTCACGCACTACAGTTACGGCCTGCGCGACGCCGCCGTGCAGGTGACGGACGCCGGCCTGCCGCTCATGGAGGTGCATATCTCCAACCCGGCGAGCCGCGAATCCTTCCGCCGTCTCTCGGTCATCTCGCCGATCGCCACCGGCACCATCACCGGCATGGGTTTCTACGGCTACAAGCTCGCCATCGAATCCATTGCCGTGCTCCTCCAAGCCAGCCAGCAGCAGGCGTAAGAAGAGCGGTTTCCCGGGCCCGCTGCCGCACGACACGGCGGCGGGCCCGGTCTGCTTCGGCTGATACACTGAAGTTCCATGGTCATTGAACATGGAATCTCTCAGGAACACGTCACCAAGCATATTTTCGTCACCGGCGGCGTGGTTTCGTCGCTTGGCAAAGGCCTGACGGCGTCATCGCTCGGACGCCTCCTGCGCAGCCGGGGGCTGCGCGTTCTCCAGCAGAAGCTCGATCCTTACATCAACGTCGACCCGGGCACCATGAACCCGTTCCAGCACGGCGAGGTGTACGTCACGGAGGACGGCGCCGAGACCGATCTCGACATCGGCCACTACGAGCGCTTCCTCGACGTGCCGCTTTCCCAGAAGGCGAACGTCACCACCGGCCAGATCTACCAGTCCGTGCTGCGCAAGGAGCGCGCCGGCGAGTACCTCGGCCAGTGCGTGCAGGTCATCCCTCACATCACCAACGAGATCAAGAGCCGCATGCGTGCACAGGCTTCCGACAAGGTGGACGTGATCATCACCGAGATCGGCGGCACCGTGGGCGACATCGAATCCCAGCCCTTCCTCGAGGCGGCGCGCGAGGTGCGCCGCGAGCTGGGCGAGACGAACTGCATGTTCGTGCACGTCTCCCTCGTGCCGTACATCGCCTCGGCGCACGAGCTCAAGACCAAGCCCACCCAGCATTCCGTCATGACGCTGCGCGGTCTGGGCATTCGCCCCGACGCGCTCGTGCTGCGCTCCGACCGCCCGCTGGGCAAGGGCATCAAGGACAAGATCTCCCTGATGTGCGACGTGGACGAAGAGGCCGTCGTCAACTGCGTCGACTGCTCGTCCATCTACGACATCCCGAAGGTGCTCTTCGACGAAGGCCTCGACGCCTACGTGGTGCGCAAGCTCGAACTGCCGTTCCACGACGTCGACTGGGCCGAATGGTCTGACCTGCTCGAGCGCGTGCACCATCCGAAGGAAGAGGTGTCCATCGCCATCGTCGGCAAGTACATCGACCTGCCGGACGCCTACCTGTCCGTCACCGAGGCCCTGAAGGCCGGCGGCTTCGGCAACTGGGCGAAGACGAATGTGCTGTGGATCCCCGCCGACAGCTGCGCCACGATGGAAGGCGCCGAGCGCGCCCTGGGCAACGTGGACGGCATCGTGATCCCCGGTGGCTTCGGCATCCGCGGCATCGAGGGCAAGATCGGCGCCCTGCGCTGGGCCCGCGAGAAGAAAGTGCCGGCGCTCGGCCTGTGCCTGGGCCTGCAGTCCATGGTCATCGAATACGCGCGCGACGTGCTCGGCATCGAGGACGCGAACTCCACCGAGTTCGAGCCCGAGTGCCAGCACCCGGTCATCGCCACGATGGAAGAGCAGAAGAAGTACGTGGAGCAGGGCGGCGACATGGGCCACACGATGCGCCTGGGCGCCTACCCGGCTGTGCTCAAGGACGGCTCCCTCGTCGCGCAGCTCTACGGCACCACGAACGTGAGCGAACGCCACCGCCACCGCTACGAGGTGAACGTGGACTACAAGCAGCGCCTCGAGGACGCGGGCCTCGTGATTTCCGGCACCAGCCCGGACGGCGAGCTCACCGAGTTTGTGGAGCTGCCGCAGGACGTGCACCCGTTCTACGTGGGCACCCAGGCGCACCCCGAGTTCAAGAGCCGCCCGACGAAGCCGCACCCGCTGTTCAAGGGCCTCGTCGCCGCCGCCCTCAACCACAAGCATGAGCGCGAGGCCGAGATGGCCCGCCAGATGCAGGCCGAGAAGCAGGAGGAGTCCGCCGAGAAAGAGAACCTGTAACCGCTTCGCTGTCGAGAAGCCAGCGAGACATCGTAGGTGGCGGGAAGTGCATGGCGTGCTTCCCGCCACCTTTGCTATCCGTTCGAATGCCCTCGGGATGCTCGCTTGCATCTACAATGCATCGGCTGCATGCAGGTTTTCGCTGCGCGCATAGTGCGGTGATTGCCGAGGGCTGGCGGTAACATTTCCATGCTGTGTTGTGCACAACGTTCTGGCGGATTGTAATGCATCCGCCAACGATGTTGGGGGAGCACCGCACTGGCTACAACCTATGAGATAACCGTCTCCATGAAGGGCGCGCAATGCGCCGGCAGCACAGGGGACGCAAGGAGCGATTCATTTTCATGAACGAGGAATCACTGAATCCCGCAGGAGATGGCACATATGCGCAGGGCGGCTCCGTGCCGCAAGGCAGCGATGTCGCCAATGGTGAGGTCACCAATGGTGAGGTTGCGTACGGAGGCGAGCAGAACGCAACCGCGCAGATGGCGGCATCCGACGAGACGCCCGCCGAGACAACCGGCGTCAACCCGTTCACGGCGCTTGATTCCACCGGATCGTTCCAGCCGATCGCCTACCCAACGGGCTCGCCACAGGCAACGACATCGCAGCCGGCGGTCCAGGCCGCTTCGGGGTCGGTCGCCGCCTTCGGCGACATGGACACGTATGCGGCTCCCGCCATGTCCCACACCGTGGCATCCGACATGCCCGATGACGCGCCCACCGCAGTCTATGACCCACTGCAGGAGACTGCGCCTCAGGCGGCTCCGGCGATCGGTGCCGCTTCCGGCCACCCCTATTCCGATCCAATGAATTCTGCGGCACCGACCCAGGCATTCACGACGGCTGCTTTCGAAACACCTTCGCAATCCGAACCTGCACCATCGGCACCGAGCTTCGCGGCATCGGCGTCCTCGGCGTTCGACACCGCCGTGCCTGTCTCGTTTGCCACGCCTGCGGAGAGCGCCAAAACCGCCGATGCAGCGGAGTCCAATGCTGCCGCACCCGCAGCGAAGCGCCACCATCACGTGTGGCCGTGGATCGTGCTCGCCGTCATCGTCGTGCTCGGCGCCGCGGCAGCCGTGTGCGTGCAGCACTACCAGAGCCGTGCGTTGCCGGGCGTCACGCTGTGGGGCCGCTCCGTGGCTGGCGAGACGCAGCAACAGATCGCCGACGACGTGACCAAGCTCGTGAACGACACGACGGTCACCGTGACCTACAACGGCAATTCCGAGCAAGCGACGCTCGCCGACCTGGGTTACACGGTGGATGCGAACTCCATCGCGCAGCAGGCATTCGACGCCAAGCGTTCGGCGAACATCATCCAGCGCTACCTGCCGGGCACCACCGAGAACGTCGCCCCTGCGATTGGTGACGCGAATGACGCGGACCCTACGCAGCTGGGCAACGACTTCGGCGTGGCGTCCACTGCTGGCACCGACGCGACCGTGGCGCTCAACGCCGACCGCACCCAGTACGAGACCACGCCCGCGTCCGCAGGCACAGGACTGTCCGTGACGAACGTGGCGCAGGAACTCCTCGACGCAATCACGGACCCCACCAAGACCATCGACGCCGTGGAGCTGCAGGTGAGCGACGTGCAGCCCGCAATCACCGATGACATCGCGACCTCCGCCGCCACGACGCTCAACAACCTCATCGCCAACCCCATCAAGATCACCGGCAACGGCGGCGACATCGCCGCGCTTGGCGTGGATGCGATCGACGCGTCGTATTCCCTTGACGCTTCCGACACGACGCCCGACGGCGATCAGCGCAGCGGGTATGTGCTCTTCGACGCGGCGAAACTGCAGAACTACTACGACACTTCCATCAAGACCACCTACCAGGCGACCGAGGAGGACCGCGATGTCGTGGTTAACAACGATGGCGAAGTCATCAAGACGAACAAGGAAGGTCATCCGGGCGTGACCGTCGCCGATGGCGGCGACACCTCCGTGGGCACGGACGCCGCCAAGGCGATGGCGGCAGGATCTGGCACGGTGCAGATCAACGCGACGGTGATACCGATGCAGACCAAGCAGACGAAACGCCACACCGTCGTCGACCTGTC
>JAQXZM010000015.1 GCA_029227215.1 Bifidobacteriaceae bacterium
CAGTCCGGCGTGGAGCTCGACACGGCGCGCCGCATGCTGAACGCCAATTCCTTCCTGTTCCTCGTCCGCAACGTGGGCTACACGATCGCCCTCGAAGGCGCGCTGAAACTCAAGGAGATCGCCTACACGTTCACCGAGGGCTTCGCCGCCGGCGAGCTCAAGCATGGCCCCATCGCACTCGTGGACGAAGGCGAACCGGTCGTCGTCATCGTGCCGCCGGCACGCGGCCGCAACATTCTCCACGCCAAGGTGATGAGCGCCATCGAGGAGGTGCAGGCGCGCGGCGCCTTCACCATCGCCGTCGCCGAGGAAGGCGACGAGGACGTGGCGGACGTCGCCGACGTGGTGTTCTGGCGCCCCGAATGCCCCACGCTCATGAGCCCGCTCGTGGACGTGGTGCCGCTGCAGCTCTTCGCTATGGACATGGCGACCCTCAAGCACTACGACGTCGACAAGCCCAGGAACCTCGCCAAGTCGGTGACCGTGGAGTGACGCTTGCGGAACGGAACAGATAGTTCGGCGGAGTGACGCTGCAGAACGCAAAACCGTGTGGTTTGCGGTATCGGATACCGTCCACCACATTTTTCATGGCGCGGCTGTGTGATGCCGCGCCATTTTTCGTGCTCTGCGCGCCTTCCCGATACCCTTGTCTCCACAAAATATCGAAAGAAAGCGAACAGATGGTGAACTCGTTACCCATGTGTGCACGTATCGAGGTATGGTAAAACTAGTATTCCATCAATGAGACAAGCGTGTTCGTGTCGAAAGGCGCAGGATGCGTTCGAGACACACAGGAAGTGGGAGACTCGGTATGCAATGGGATTTGCAATGCTCGGGGACCGTGCTACACGTCCCGGGGCTGAAGGATTCGAAGTACACCAGGGGAGTGGTGGCGTTCGTCACCGGTTCGCAGCGTTACCCCGGTGCCGCGCTGCTCGGCGTGTCCGCCGCCACTGAAGCAGGCGCTGGCTATGTGCGCTATGTAGGCCCCCAGCGGTGTGAGGACGCCATCCTGGCGGCGCACCCCGAGGTCGTGTTCGGCGAAGGCACTGCGAACGCATGGGTCGTGGGTTCCGGCATGGACAGCGCCATCGCCGAGTCCGGCCGCCGCACCTTGATTCTTTCGCTGCTGCCTGGCTCCGCCATGACCGAGGAACGTGGCCGCGACGGCATGCTGCCGTTCGTCGTCATGGACGCCGGCGCCCTGGGCGCGTTCTACACCGCCGCGAAGGCCGCGCCGGATTCCCCGATCATCGCACGCACCGTCATCACCCCGCATTCCGGCGAAGCCGCAGCGCTCGCCCGTGCGCTGGGCTACGACGTGCACCATGGCGAGATCGAGTCCTCCCCGCGCATCTGGTCACAGATCCTTGCCGACCGCCTCGGCTGCGTGTGCGTGCTCAAGGGCTCCGACACGGTCATCGCCACCGCGGGCCGCCCCGGAGACATCCTCGAATACACGCAGGGCACGCATTGGCTTGCCACCGCCGGCACCGGCGACGTGCTCGCCGGCATCATCGGCACGGTGATCGCCCAGAACGCCGCCCGCATCGACTCGGGCGAGCTCACCCTCGCGCAGGCCGCCGCCACGGGCGTGGCGCTGCATGGCCTCGCTGGCTCCCTCGCCGCCCGCGACGCGATGGCACTGGGCTCGATGGGCCTGCTGCCGTTCCTCGTGACCACGAACGGCGGTCCGATCAACGCCTCCGATGTGATCGCCAACATCTCGCTCGCCTACGAAATCATCGCCAACCCCAACGCCGGCACCTTCGCCAAGGTGCGCGCGCTCATCGACCCCTCCGGCGAGCTGGAGCGCCGTTACCAGGCGGCGTTCGAGCCCGGCGCCGTGATGGACGCCCAGTCCGCCGCCCCGCAAGGCGCGCCTGCGGCCGCACAGGCTGCCGCTGGTGCTCCTGCCGCCGCTCCGAACGCTGGCGCCGTACCGGATTTCGGTGAACCGGCGCGGCCTTCGAAGACCGTCCGCGCCGGTTCCGGCACCGTCGTCGTGCCCGGTTCCCAGGCGCGTCTCGCCGGCCCCGTGCCTACCGAGACCACCACGCCTGCCGCGCCGTTCGTCAAGGGCGGCTCCGGCCGCATCGCCGTGCCGGGCGGCCAGGCTCCGAAAGCCGGCTCGGGCAGGATCTCCGTGCCTGGCTCGCAAGCACCCAAGGGCGGTTCTGGCAGAATCGCCGTGCCGGGAGCCCAGGCTCCGCGCGGCGGCTCCGGCCGCATCGCCGTTCCTGGCACCCAGGCTCCGAAGGCGGGTTCCGGCAGGATCTCCGTGCCCGGCACCCAGGCGCCCAAGGCGCTTCCGGTTGAGAAGACGCCGATCGCCAAGCCGTTCCTCAAGGGCGGTTCCGGCAAGATCAGCGTTCCTGGCTCCCAGATCATCAACGTGACCGAGACCACCGTCATCGCCACGCCCGCCAAGGGCGGTTCCGGCAGGGTGTCCGTGCCTGGTTCGCAGAGCGTACTTGTGCGCAGCGTGCGCTATGTGGTGCCTGCGCCCGGCGCACCGTCCGTGTTCGTGCCCGCCGCGCAGGGCACTGCGCATGGCGCCGCTGAGCGCTTCGTGCCTGGCTCCTACCGCGATGGCACGCAAGGCTCGCCGGTCGCCGCGGCCGCTGCGCCCGCGCCCGTCGCCCCGCCGCGTCCGCTGCCGCAGAACGTGGAGTTCGAGCCCAAGGACGACGGTACCGTGGACGTGGTGGTGCCCATCAAGTCCATGACCGGCAGCACGGTGGATGTCTCCCGCTCCCGTTCCCGCGTGTTCGACCCGGCGGCAGCAGTGCTGCGCCCGATCGCCGAGCCGGCGATGAAGAAGCCCGGCGACGATCCGAAGAAGGCTGACGAAGCCCTCGAAGAGCGTGATTCGCATGGCAAGAAGCACGGCAAGGACCACAAGGGCAAGCATGGCAAAAAGGGCCACAATAAGTGACCTTGGGCCATCACCGGTGGGTGACCTCTGAACCCACCATCCCGTTCGATGTCGGCATCCTGTATGAGGATGCCGACATCATTGTCGTAGACAAACCGCATTTTCTTCCCACCACGCCGCGGGGCATGTGGTATCGGCAGACCGCATTGATGCGGCTGCGGCAGCGCTACCACGACGATGCCATCACGCCCGCGCACCGCTTGGACCGTGCGACGGCAGGCGTCGTCGTGTTCGTGCGCAACCCCGCGATGCGCGGCATGTTCCAGATGCTGTTCCAAAACCACGAGACGTGCAAGACGTATGAATGCATCGCGCCGCTCGCGCCCATAGACGAGCACCGAGGCGGTCGCAGCATCACCGGCATCACCGACACGCTCGCCCCGCCGCGTGCGTTCCCGTTGCGCCGCAGCTCCCACATCACCAAGCTGCGCGGCGTCATCCAAGCCTTCGAAGAGCCTGGCGTCATCAATGCCGTGACGGATATTGACGTTGCCGACTGCCAGGAGGCGGCGGTGCAGATGGCGGCAGTTCAGACGGCGGCGATTCAGGTGGCGGCAGTCCAGACAGCGGCGTCGGAGACGGAAGACAACTCGGCGGTCGAAGCGCCGCACATCCCGCTCGCGCCGCTGGGCCTGCGCGCCTACCGCCTGCAACCGCTCACCGGCAAGACCCACCAGCTGCGCGTGCACATGAACGCGCTGGGCCTGCCGATGCTCGGCGACGACATCTACCCGCGCCTCATCGACCGCCCCTACGACGATTTCAGCATGCCGCTGCAGCTCGTCGCCCGCGAGCTGCGCTTCACTGACCCGCGCAACGGCACACCCCGCATATTCCGCAGCCGCGTGCCGCTCGCTGTGCCGGGCGAAATGTTGCCGATGTTGTCAGGCGGGTGGCTGTCAAGTAGACGACTGCCAAGTTGACCGTTGCTAGACCGACGGTTGCGCTGATTCACCCGTCACGGGGCTCGCGCGAGTACAGTGTGTTGCTAGGCGTGCAGTCCGGCGCGTGAAGCGATCGTTGCGTTTCCACCCACCATCCCCACCATCCGGACGCGCGACCTGGCGAAGCCGTTACGAAGCTCGCCAACCAGTCAGCCCAGTAGTCCGTCCATGTCGCGAAGGAGAGATCATGATCGTTGCAGTGGATATCGGCAACACGAACATCGTCCTGGGATTCATTGAGAACGACGAGATCCGCGGCACCTACCGCATCTCCACGAAAGCGCCCCACACCGGCGACGAATACGGCCTCATGCTTGTGCAGTTCCTCGCGATGAGCGGCTACAAGACGAGCGACGTGGAGGGCGTCATCATCTGCTCCGTGGTGCCGCAGGTCATGCATTCGTTCCGGGCGAGCATCATCAACTTCTTCGGCATCAAGCCCATGATCGTGGGCCCCGGCATCAAGACCGGCGTGAACGTGCGCATCGACGACCCGCGCACGATGGGCTCCGATTGCATCGTCAACTGCGTGGGCGCCTACTACCTGTACCACGGCGCGTGCCTCGTGATCGACATGGGCACCGCCACCACGTTCAACTACATCGACGCGGACGCGAACATCCGCATGGCGATCATCGCGCCTGGCATGCAGACCTCCGCCCACGCGCTCGCCGGCGACACTGCGCAGCTGCCCAACGTCGAAATCGCCAAGCCCACGTCGGTGATGGCGACGAACACCGTCGCCTCCATCCAGGCGGGCCTGTATTACACGGCGCTCGGCGGGCTGGAGAAGACGATCGAAGTGTGCCGCGAGCAGATCGGCACGCCGTTCACCGTGGTCGCCACCGGCGGGTTCTCATCGCTGTTCAAGGGCGAGACCGAGCTCATCGACGAATTCGACCCGGATCTCATCTTCCACGGCATGAACCTCATCTACAAGCGCCAGCAGCGGCGGTAGAGCGTATGGAGAAATAGCTCAAATTGCTCCAGAACAGTCTCTCTTCAATCAGTGAGGGCTTGAGAACAGTTCCGCGAAGCATGTGGTGATCCTTATGTGTGCGGTGCTCCTGAACGTTATGGGGCACCGCATATTGTCGTATTTTCCCACGAGCATTGAGTGAAGTGATAGTGGCTTGTGTTTGTCTCGTTTCATGCTATACTGTTAGCAGGTAGCGAACAGCGAACAAGGCTGGAGGTGCCATGAGGCGTAAGAAGAATTTGAAACAATTGTTGAATCTTTCAGTGTTGGATTGCACGAATCGGAACATCAAGGTCGGAGATTTGGATATGCCGTATCTCACGTGTTCCGCAGTTCCCGATGTAGACTATCTGGCGTCATATCGGTTCCCAAGCATGTATCACTACACGGATAATACATGCGTTGAGTTTTTCGATTATGATTCTCACTTTGATGGCTTGCATGGCCTGTGGAATGGCATTTACTACGGGATTGCTGATATTCAAGATTACTATCGCAAGAGATTCGAAACGGTTCGCCTATTCATCAGTCCTGATTATTCGAAATGCGGTGATGTTCCGCTTGTCGAGAATCTCTATCGTCAATATAAGTCCCGCATCGTGTCCAACTGGTTGACGTTGAATACCTCAGCAGTTGTTATTCCGCTCGTTTCATGTCCGCTTGTCTCCTATTTGCCATTCGCGCTTGACGGAATGCAAGATGCGCGAACAGTCGCATTCAGCACAACGGGAGCTCTTGCCGAGAAAGAGCAGCTGAAGATTTTGCAAATCTCCGTTGAGTATGCGATAAGTCGTTTGCCAGAGCTCAGAGAGATTGTCGTGAATACCACATCACCAGACGTGGCGAAGGTACGTCAACTATTCAAAAGCGCAACAGCGAAAGGGATTCGCATCGAAATTCCTCTGAACACTTTGATGCAGCGGCATATCGCCTTGAGAAATGGAGAAGCGGATGGGGACAACGAGTAATGCTGGTCTGGGGCATGGGTGCGGAGGGGCTCCACAAGGAGAATTAGAAGAATATGACTATATCAATAAGGAGCAAGAGAATGCAGACTCGAATGAGAAGAAACCCAAGAGGCTTTACCGACCCTCTCCAAAACACAAGAGGGGAGGCTGGGGAAGCCTTGATCCAATTCAGACGCAGGCTGAGGGGCAAGAGCTATTGGACTCAGGTTATTCGTTTGGAAAGCAGATATACAATGTCATGTCGGATGGCACAATCATCAAATTTCAACCGGACAATACGCCTTCTCATGGATACCATGCCTATCGGGTGAGCACTCTTCGGGATATACCGACAACTGTATTAAGGAAGATGCTGTCTGATGGGAAAATTACAAAAAGTCAATATAATAAATTAATAACAAGCAATAAGAGGATATCTGGAAATGAGAAAGACGGGGGAAACAAGCGATGAATACCAACGTTCAATTGCTTGGGGAGAAGAAGACATTCGCAATTGAATTCCGTGACTTGCCAACGGAAACCGGAGAAGAACGGTTGAGCGAACTCAGCATGTTTGTCAATGGGCGAAATATTCTAGGATTTACCCGCAAGGGCGTTCATTCGACGACTTGTTGGAACCTCGATGATTTGGTGGCGTGGCTGCGGGTTTATGCTTTGCAGATGCCGGTTGATCCTTATCCTGTGGAGGCTGACGGTTGCTGTGCGGCATTAAAGGATATTAATTCTCGGAATTTTTATTCTGAAGATGACGTGGTATTTGATGCTTATTACGACAAATTGTATGAATGGGTGCATCGCCATAATTGGCATGCTTCCTCAGCTGGCGCCATCTTGGCGAACGTTTATTTTGAGCACAAGGAATCTGTGATGGAAATTTCTTGGAACAACCAGGATGTTGAGGAAGACGCAGATTTCGATTATCTGATTGGATGGGAACAAGTCCCATTCGATACCTTTAATGAGGTCCTCTCGGCCTTTTTGCGCAGGTATGACGAAACCGTGTAGCATAAGTTGAGATGTATCTCTTGGAGGACTTATGTGCGTCAACTTTGGAACGGCGCTTGAGGCGGCGCGAAAGGCGAAGGGCAAGACACTGCGCAGTCTTGCTACAGATGCCGGAATAGCTCCGGCATTTTTAAGTGATATTGAGAAAGGTCATAGGTATCCTCCGACCGGGGAGACCCTCGAACGTTTGATTCATGCTCTGAACTTGACGGAGGAAGAAGAAAGCTCCTTTTATGATTTAGCGGCTGCGGATCGTGGGAATGTCGTTTCTGCTGACTTGCATAATTACATCATGGAAAACGCGCATGTGCGGGCGGCTCTGCGTTTTGCGAGAGATACTCAGATTTCGGATGACGACTGGAAGCATGTGATTGCGCTCCTTGAAGAACAGAAGAACAAGGAGCAGAAGAAATCGACGCGCGAATAGAAGCTCGCATAGAAGATTCACGGCCGATTCTCAGCTTAGGTGAACATGGGGAAATTGTACCTGTGCCATTTCGGTCGGATGAATTGCTTGAACAGTTCGCAGAAGAGACTCTTCGGTTATTTGACGAAGAGCGATTGCACAAGATAAAGCCGTTAGATCCATATGCGGTGATTGAGAAATGCCTTGGAGTACCATACGATTGGAAGTTCATTACGCCTGACCAATCCATTCTCGGTTTTACTGCGAGTAATGATGGATATTTCTGGGCTTGGCCGGAACCGCGATATCGTGTGGGTATGATACCTGAGCCGATTCCTGTGGAAAAGAATGAAATCGTAATCGATTCCACATTGACGAACGACAGCGGGAAGCGAGGCCGCGAAAATTTCACGGTAATGCATGAAGTTTTCCATCAGTTGCTTGGACATCCGTATTCCGTAAATGTTACGCAGATGATTCTGGCTGGCGATGATCATCCGATAGATCAATATTCATTGCGTATGTACCAGCGTTGCGAAATACAGGCGAACCGTGCAGCCGCGGATTTCCTTATGCCCCGGGCATTGCTCACGAGACTGTTTTACGAAGAATCTGGAGAACGCAAATTGGCATTGGGCTATCTTGATGCGCGGCGTGCCGTTTCTCAGCTGGCGAAAGGTTTTCAGACATCATTTGATGCGATGCAGATCAGATTGGAAGATTTGCAACTGTTATATCGACCTGAAGACTATGACTTGCCTCAAGTTGGCGCGACCTCTCCGGAGGTTTAAAAGAGAAATACTTTTCTCCGAGATGTTGCGATTTTCGCTGCTAATGAACATGAGACAGCACTCCGCGCTGCCCGCGTGTCGGCGGGACTGGGTAGCGTCGGGATTGTTCCATTCATGGCGCGGCGACGCCACGGAAGCAGTATGCCGGATCGGGACCGCTTGGCGGCCTGAAGCCGGATTCCCGCTTCCCATGGCGCGGCGACGCATTCGAAGACGGAGCACAGCAGACACACGGAATGCCAGGCATAGAGACGGCGCATTCCGGCGTCATGTGATTGCTCTTGATTCGGAACGACCTCCGGCATCAGCCGGATGAGAGAAGAACAATGACCGACCAGTCAGAAAAACAAGCACAGAATCCAGCAGAAAACCTGCCACAAAATCCAGCAGAGAACCAGACATCGCAGAGCGCCTCCCTCGACGCCACGCTCGCCGCGAAGGCGAAGAAGCCCGGCAACCGGGGCGGCAGGAAGTGGCCGTGGGTGTTGCTCGCCGCCCTCGTCGTGGTGGCGGTCATCGCTGCCGCCGCCATCGCGCACAGCCGCAAGCAAGTCAGCTGCCCACCCGCCTCCACCGACGCAATCACGCTCGGCATGGTGCTCTCGCCCACGAACCTCGACATCCGCACGCAGGCCGGCTCCGCGCTCGACCAGCTGCTCATCGGCAACGTGTACGAGCCGTTGCTCTCGCGCGACGAAAACAACCAGGCGCAGCCCGGCCTCGCCAAGAGCTGGGACGTTTCGGCGGACGGCACCGTCTACACGTTCCACCTGAACGACGGCATGACGTTCTCGAACGGCGATGCGCTCACCGCCGACGACGTGGCGTGGTCGATCAGCGAGCTCGAATCCAACCAATACAAGGATTACGACGCGATTGCCGGATACAAGTCCGTGGAGGCCACCGACGACAGCACGGTGCGGCTCACGCTGAGCGCGCCGTATTCGCAGCTGCTGTGGAACCTCACCGGCCGCGCCGGCCTCGTGTTCGACAAGGACGCGAGCTACGACGCGAAGACCCAGGCGATTGGCTCCGGGCCATATTTGCTCGACTCGTTCACCGCGAACGATTCCGCGCACCTCAAGGCGAACGCGAACTACTGGGGCGACCACAAGGCGCAGATCGCCGACGTGACCATCAAGTACTACACGGACGCGAACGCCGCCATCAATGCGATCAGTGCCGGCGACATCCAGACGCTTTCCGGCTTCGACTACGACGCCGTCAAACAGCTTGCCGACAAAGGCTACACGGTGCAGGCGGGCGACGACACCGACAAGATGGTGCTCGCGTTCAACAACGCGAAGTCGCCGCTGTCCGACATCCGCGTGCGCCAGGCGATCCGCTACGCGATCGACGAGGATTCGATCATCGCATCCCGTGGTGGCGTGGACGCGGCGCTCGGTGGGCCGATTCCGAGCCTCGACCCCGGCTACGAAGACCTCACGAGCCTGTACCCGCACGACCTTTCCAAGGCGAAGCAGCTGCTTGCCGACGCCGGCTACAGCGAATCCAACCCGCTCAAACTCACACTCACCTACGCGAACATCTACTCCACCGAGTTGGGCGACCAACTCACCAGCCAGCTCGCCGAGGCGGGCATCGAGCTCACCGTGAACCGCATGGAGTTCAGCACGTGGCTGTCCGACGTGTACACGAACCACGACTACGACCTCTCGCTCGTGGACCACAACGAAAGCCATGACTTCG
>JAQXZM010000016.1 GCA_029227215.1 Bifidobacteriaceae bacterium
ATGATGGTCGCCAAGAACGAGGTGGAGGACTCCATCCAGCGCATCACCCAGCTCGCCCGAGCCGCAGGCATCCATCTCGTGCTCGCCACGCAAAGGCCGTCGGTGAACGTGGTGACCGGCCTCATCAAGGCCAACATCCCCTCGCGCCTTGCGTTCGCCACGTCATCGGCCACCGATTCGCGCGTCATCCTCGACTCGGTGGGCGCCGAGTCCCTCATCGGCCAAGGCGATGCGCTGTTCCTGCCGATGGGCGCCAGCAAGCCCACCCGCGTGCAAGGCTCGTGGGTCTCGGAATCCGAGATCCGCAAGGTGGTGGACTTCGTGCGCCAGCAGCGCAAGCCCGCCTACCGCCAGGACATCGCCCAGATGGCGGACCAGGCGGAGAAGAAGGAAGCCCAGGCGCAGGCCACCGAGGACATCGGCGGCGACATGGACGACCTGCTCGAGGCGGCGCGCCTCGTCGTGACCTCCGGCTTCGGCTCCACGTCGATGCTCCAGCGCAAGCTCCACTTGGGCTTCGCACGCGCCGGCCGCATCATGGACCTGCTCGAATCCCGTGGCGTCGTGGGCCCCTCCGAGGGATCCAAGGCGCGCGAGGTGCTCGTGCAGCCGCAGGACCTGCCCAAGGTGCTTGCGTTCATCCAAGGCGAGACGGATTCGCTCGACGACGACCCCGCTGGTGGATCCGGTGGCGGCGCCGCGGATGGCGAGGCGGATGATTACTCCAGTGGCTATGCGGATGACTACGGGGAGACCACGGGAGCCGGCGCGTCTGGCATGGGCTATGGCGGCTCCGGGGCTCCCGATGAGGAACCGCCCGACGATGCGTATGCCGATTACGGTTCCGACTACGGTTCCTACGCCAACACCGGCGCGGAACGGTACTGAGCGGGCCTGTGGCACGGAATGGCTTGCAATGACATTGGCTGTCGCGCGATAATTGCGCGGCAGCGCGACACTGCACGTCGGCGCGTGGAGATCGCGACGTGCTAGTGTCGAATCAACGAATGACGGCCCGTAAGGGATGAGCCCGCAAGGGTAGCAGCGCATGCAGCGTCGCCATGCGCGCGGAACGCGGGAGATACACGAGATCGGAGACAGCGATGGCACAGCAGAAGGCCAAGCGTCCGTCCTTGCTGGACGGCTGGCGCACGGTTCCCAACTTCGTCACCATGGGCAGGATCGTGCTCGTCATCGTCTTCCTCGTGGCGCTGGGCATCGGCGGGCCGGATGGCTCGTACCGCATCGGCGCCCGCTGGGCGGCGTTCGTGCTCTTCGTGCTCGCGGCAGGCAGCGACAAGCTCGACGGCTACCTCGCCCGCAAGTACCACAAGGTCACCGAGCTGGGCAAGCTGCTCGACCCCATCGCCGACAAGCTCCTCGTATGCGGCGCGCTCGTGATGCTCGCCGCCTTCGGGGAGCTCAACCCTGGCGGCTGGATCATCACTGCGCTGTTCCTCATCCGCGAGCTGGGCATCACGATCATGCGCCTGTTCGTCATCGACACGGGCGGCGCGGTGATTGCCGCCAACAGCGCCGGCAAACTCAAGACGCTCTTCGAATGCATCGGCCTGGGCATGGTCATCTTCCCCATGTGGAGCCTGCTGGGCGCGCAGAGCGGTTTCGAAGGCTTCTACTACTGGCTGTCGTACGCCGTCGTGCTCGTCGCCCTCGTGCTGTGCCTGTACTCAGGCTGGACCTACGTCGTGCAGGTGCGTGCGGCGGGTGGATTCGGCAGGAACAGCGGGCGCAAAGGCAGCCAAGGGAATTCCGGAAAGGACTAAGGATGGCAGGAGCGATGGCGGAAAGCGCGAGCACCATGGCAGAGAACGGGACGGTGGGCGAGGCACAGAGCATCGAGCAGTTGCGTATGCAGTGTGACGAGCTCGCCGAGCGCATCGAAGCGACGTGCCGCACGCGCGGATTGTTCGTGTGCTGCGCGGAATCCCTGACGGGGGGTCTGCTCGCCGATGCGTTCGTGCGCATCCCCGGCGCGTCCGACGTGTTCCTGGGGTCGGCGGTCACCTATGCGATTGCCGCGAAGGCGCACATCCTCGGCGTGGACTCCGGCTTGCTTGAACGCGAGGGCGCGGTGCATCCCGACGTCGCCAAGCAGATGGCGGTGGGCGCCGTGGCAGCATACTCGGTGCCAGCGGCGCGCCGAGGGCGTGTGCTTGGCCTGTCGACCACCGGCGTCGCCGGCCCTGGCCCCGATGGCGACAAGCCCGCCGGGCTCGTGTATGTGGGATTCGCCGTGCCCAGCCCCCACGGCCTCGACGCGCAGGCGGAGGAGCTGCATCTTGCCGGTACGCGCGAGCAAGTGCGGCACCAGGTGGTGTTCCGCGTGCTGGAATCGCTGGCATCGAGACTGGGCATCTGACCCGCGGCGTGTGGGTTTGCGGCTGCGAGAGTCCACGGGCGTTGGGAATATTCGGCATCTGGGATCTTGGACGCCTGGATTCCCGTGCGTTTGGGTCCTTGGTTGACGACAATCATGATCGTCGGCAATCGTGCGTTTCAACCGTCTGTTGCTGGTGCATGCTGATGCTTGCTGGTGTCTGCTAGTGATGGCTAGTGATGGCTAGTGACGGTCGGGCAAAAATGTGAGTTTCCTCGCATTTGCCCAAAGATTTCCCCAAGTCCGTGGTGTGTCGCCGCGCAATGTGATAGTGTATCTCCAACGTCAAAACTTGCTATGTGCACACTCAAGTTTTGTGCGTGGCTGAAAAGTTTTGGTATAATGCATTCGGAATGAGAAACAGCCCGAGAGGAGCAAACAGAACGACAACACAGCATGTCGGCGTCGCTACGCCGCCGGCACAGGTATTCACCGAAACAACGACAGGAACGGGGGTCTCCAAGATGGAAACGATGAATGTGATGGAAACCAGAAACGTGCAGCAGCAGGAAGCCGCTCGTGCGGCGGCGGTGAAGGAAACCGCAGTGCGCAGCCGCATGACCCGTGAACTCACCCCCGAACAGCGCCGCGCCATCGAGATGCGCCGCCAGCAGATCCTCCTTGCCCAGCGCAACCGCCGCATCAAGGAAGAGCGCGAGCAGGCACGCCTCGATTGGGAGAGGGGCACGCGCGCCGATGCCGCCCCTGCCGTTCAAGAGGCGCCGACGCGCCAGGTGGAGCCGGCGCCGTCCGACCCCACTTTCTCGCTGCGCAAGATCCAAGGCGAGGTGCTGCGCGAGCTGCGCACCTCCGACCACAAGACGCTGCGCGAAGTCTCCCAGAAGGCCGGCGTGTCGCTGGGGTACCTGTCGGAAGTCGAGCGTGGCCAGAAGGAAGCCAGCTCCGAGCTGCTTGTCTCCATCACCCAGGCTTTGGGCGTCAAGCTCTCCCAGGTGCTCACGATGATCGCCGAGCGTGTAGCGCGAGCCGAGGACGCCGCCCAGTCGCGCGCCGACGCCCTGCGCTGAGCCGGTCGCAAACGGCGAACGAAACGATGCGTGGCCATGTCGATGCGTGAACGGGAGTTCTGGGACCTCCTCGAGGAGGTTTTCGGCAGGACCTATGGCAGGTCGCTGTCGAAGGACCAGCGTCTCTTCAAATTGCAGGACCGCACCGTGGTCGAGGCCCTCGCCGATGGCGAGGAGCCTCGCGTCGTGTGGAACGTACTGTGCGACCAGATGGACGTGCCGGATTCGAAGCGCTGGGGCAAGGACCACAACGCTCCGCCGATGCCCGCGCGGTGACATGCGGGTTGGCATGCGTATGCCGTGTTTTTGCGGTCTGAGCCTTGGCCAACGCCTGATGGTCAACGTCTGGATGCCCATGTCGTGGAGCCCACGCCTTGTGCGTGGGCGTTTTCATGCCCGCGGCGAAACCGTGCGGATGCGTCGGTTGGTGGGCTTGGGTTGCGGGGCGTGTGGTGGCGCGTCCTCGGCGACTTGTCGCGCCTGGTGCGAGGAGCGCTGGGCGGGGCGGCCTGAATGATGCGTCTCGCAACTGCCGCAATTCGATGGCGAAAATTCATCGGCGTGTCGATTGGATTCGAACAGCTGTTCGACTATACTTGTGCACAGCCGATCTTGAAATAAGAACTTTGGCTCACCTCCCTCCACATTGGTCCGAATGGCCGTTGTGGCGAGCGTCGTGGGCGTAGCGTGTTCCTTACCGCCTCCGGCGACGGGCCGGGGAGGGAACCGCAGTACTCGAACGGAATACGGAACAGGAGAACCCTATGGCTGCACAGGCAGGAAAATCCGCGCCCAAGGTTGCGCAGGCCGCCAAGAAGAGCGGCGCAAAACCGCAAGACAATCGCGCCGCTGCGCTTGCCACGGCGCTTCAGCAGGTCGAGAAAAGCTATGGCAAGGGCGCGGTGATGCGTCTGGGCGACCATCCGCACCAACAGGTGGACGTGATCCCCACCGGGTCCATCGCCCTCGATCTCGCCCTCGGCATCGGCGGTCTGCCGCGTGGCAGGGTGGTCGAGATCTATGGCCCGGAGTCCTCGGGCAAGACCACCCTTGCGCTTCATGTGGTCGCCAACGCGCAGCGCAATGGGGGAGTGGCGGCGTTCATTGACGCCGAGCACGCCCTAGACCCCGAGTATGCCCGCAAGCTGGGCGTCGACACCGACCAGCTCATCGTTTCCCAGCCCGACAACGGCGAGCAGGCATTGGAAATTGCCGATATGCTCGTGCGTTCCGGCGCGCTCGACGTCATCGTCATCGACTCCGTCGCGGCACTGGTGCCCAAGGCCGAGATCGAAGGTGACATGGGCGACAGCCACGTGGGCCTGCAGGCGCGTCTCATGAGCCAGGCTCTGCGCAAGCTCACGCCGGCTTTGTCGCAGACGAACACGATGGCCATCTTCATCAACCAGCTGCGTGAGAAGATCGGTGTCTTCTTCGGCACTCCGGAGACGACGACGGGCGGCATGGCACTGAAGTTCTACTCCTCGGTGCGCATGGACATCCGCCGCATCCAGACCCTCAAGGACGGCGACACCGTCGTCGGCAGCCGCACCCGCGTCAAGGTCGTCAAGAACAAGATGGCCCCGCCATTCAAGTCCGCCGAGTTCGACATGCTCTATGGCCAGGGCATCAGCCGCGAAGGCAGCATCATCGACATGGGCCTGGAATGCAACCTCATCAACAAATCTGGCTCGTGGTTCACGCTGGCTTCCAATGGTGAGCAACTGGGGCAGGGACGTGAGAAGTGCCGCGCCTACCTCCAGGAGCACCAGGACGTCACCGACGAGCTCGAGCACCAGATTCGCATCGCCTACGGGCTCATCCCCGACCCCGATGCGGAAGACCAGGCCGACGGTTCTGATGGTGCGACTGCATCGAATGCGGGGAACGGCAATGCCGCGGGCAATGATGTGCCTGGCGTTACCTCCGGGCCGACCGCAAAGTCCGCTGGCGATGGCAAGGCGCCCGGTGAGAACAAGCCTGCAGCGGGCAAGGCCGAGGCGAGAAAGGCCGAAACCGTGAGGTCCGCAGGTTCCGCAAGCGCGGCATCCGCTGCCGCGGCTTCGGCTGCCGCCAAGAGCGCTGCTCCGGTCGCCGCATGATTTCCCCAGAGGAATTCCTCCGCGGCAGGGGCATCGACCCTCGGATCGCTGCCGCCGAAAGCGCAGCATCCGACGTATCGAATGCTGAAGCGTCCGACATGAGTGCGTCGGGTACTCATGTGTCTGATACCGCTGTATGTGATGTCGACGTATCTGATGCCACAGCATCTGATACCCGTGTGTCTGATGTTGCGGTGCCTGACATTACAGTGCCTGGCGCTGCAGTGTCTGGCGCGGAGGAGCCTTCCGCCCAGCCACACGCACGCAATCTGCGTGCCACTGCTTCGTTTGGTAGTTCGGTGACGGAGGAGCTTTCCGAAAGCTTTTCCCACCAGCGGCGTGGGCGTTGGTCCCGTTCCACTGGAGGCAATGGCCATCGGCTGAGTAGCAGCTATCGTGCACGCAGCGGTAGCAGCCACGAGCGTGATGGCGTTGCTGCGAGCGACATGCCTATGGGTTCAGCCGCATCCGGCCGTGACGGGATGCATGGCGGAGCCGCGTATCAGGGCACGGGCGAATATCGTGCTACGGATGCGCGCCAAGACACAGATGCATGCCAGGAGGCAGCTCTGCGACTGCTCGATTCCGCGGCACGGTCCGTGCATGACATGACCGAGCGTCTGCTGGGCAAAGGCTATGACCCAGCGGTCGTGCAGCGCGTCATCGCCAACCTGGTGCGCGTGGGCCTGCTCAATGACGAAGCGTATGCCCAAGGCCTCGTCGAGCATTGCCTCGCACGCCAGCTAGGTGCCCGCGGCACCGAACGCGAGCTGCTGCGCAAGGGCGTTCCCCGCCGCATCGCCCATGATGCAGTGCAGGTTGCCGACGAGCAGGGCAGGTTCTCCCAGGCCGCCGACGAGCTTGCTAAGAAAACCGCCCGCAGGACCCGCGGGCTTGACCGTCAGACACGGTTGCGCCGGTTCTGGTACGCGGGCGGGCGCAAAGGCCATGCGCCAGCGGACATCCGCGCCGCCGCCGACCGATACTTCAGCAACGACGATCATCACGATGCCTAGCGTGGCGCGGAGCAGCATCAGCAGCAATCAGCGGGGCAGAAGAGAGCAAGGGAAAACACGAGAACAATACACAGCGGGAAAGCTCAGAAGAACGCTTGGAATGGCGGGGTAACAGGGTAGCAGCGTAGCAGGAATAGGAGCGGCGGGAAGGAAGGCAGGGAGAGAAGAACAGAATAAGGAAAGTAGAGGGAAAGGAAAAAGGGAAGGAGAG
>JAQXZM010000017.1 GCA_029227215.1 Bifidobacteriaceae bacterium
GTTGGGTATTACCACCACGCCGCGCCGCGCCGCGCTGACTGGCGCCGGTCCTGCGCAGCACCTGCGCGGACTCGAAGCAATCCGATTCTGCACACACTCAGGCAGAGCGCCTGGGAAGAAAGCGAGCGCACAAGTACATCAAGATTTACCCCCGAGTAAGCACCGGCTCAGAATACACCCCAACACACTGATGCCGGTTGGCAAACGGATCCACCCCAATTCTCCGTTTGCCGAGGGGCCGGGCACATCCCCTTCTTCGCCCGGCCCCTTTTTCTTTTCCTTCTGCCGCTTTCCTCTGTTCGCTTTTCGCCGCGAATCATTCTTCCGCGCCGCTCGCTCCTTGAAATGTGAGGATTGTGAGGAGATTCCGCACGAAGCGCGCCATCACGAGGAAACCGCAAGCTTGCGCCTTTACAATGGTGAGATTGGAACACAGCGCGGCACCATGCCCATTGGTGCGATACGGCGCACCGCACCTTGCAAGCACTGCACCATGCACCCGGCACCATGCCCACCCACCGCGTTCCCGCAGCGGCAGCAGAGGAGGTCACATGCAACCATCGGTCCGCGACAGGCGAATGAGGGTCATTCGCGCGGCCCTCTCCGCGTGCATCGTGTGCGCGATGGCGGTCGCCAGCTTCTTCATCGGCACGCAGAAAACCGTGGCCCTCACGGTCAATGGCGAGACGAAAACGGTGAAAACCTATGCGATGAGTGTGAACAGGCTGCTCGAGCAGGAAGGCCTCACCGTCAGTACGCACGACATCGTGACGTCCACGCACGACGGTGCCATCGAAAACGGCGATTCCGTGACCTACTGCCAGGCGTTCGAGGCGACGCTGACGATCGACGGCGCGTCCGTGCCGTTCTGGAGCTGCGCCTCCAGCGCCCAGGAGCTGCTCAACTTCTTCAGCGAAAGCGAACGCGAGGCGATGTCCATCAAGATTGACATCGCGAACGCCTACAACCAGCTGACCGGCGGCTTCGTCATCTCCGGCGGCGGCCCGGTCACGGTGATCGCCGATGGCAAGACCACCACAATCGACGGCGGCAACCGCACGGCGGCGGCATTGCTCGATTCCTGCGGCATCATCCTGGGCGCCAACGATCGCGTGAGCGTGGAGCAGAATGGCGATTCCACGATCCTGCGCGTGCAGCGCGTGACCTACGGCACCCGCACGCAAGACGTGACCACGCCGTATTCCACGCAATACATCACCGACGCCTCCCTCGCCCCCGGCGAGCAGAAGGTGGAGCGCGCCGGCGCGGACGGCATCGTGACGCAGACGCTGCAGGTGACCTATGTGGATGGCGTGGAGGAAAGCTCGACCGTGACGAGCGAGACCACGAAGCAGATGGAGGTCGACGAGGTGATCGGCGTGGGCCCGCAGCCGGCGCCATCCGCATCGTCGAGTTCCTCTGATTCTTCGGCTTCCTCCGCGGACTCCAGCAGCTCCAGCGCCTCCGGCAGCAGCTCCGATTCAGGCAATTCCGATTCAAGCTCCAGCAGCTCGAGTTCGGATTCCGCGAGCGCCTCCCCTAGCGAAACCGCGACGGAAACGCCCACACCCACCGAGACTCCCACGCCTACTGAAACGCCCACGCCCACTCAGACCCCGACACCCACCGAGACTCCTACGCCCACCCAGACGCCCACCGAGACCGAAACGCCCACACCAACGCAAGCGCCGACGCAAGACCCTACACAGACACCAACGCAAACGCCGACCTCCACCCCGACGAATTCCAACAACAATTCCAACGACAATAGCTCGTCCGACACCACTCCCACCGGCACCGTGTGGCAGGCCACCGTAGCGGAAGCCAAGGCCTACGCCAAGGCGGCGATGCAGGCATACGGTTGGACGAGCGATGACGAGTGGACGGCGCTCGAAAAGCTGTGGACCCGCGAATCCGGTTGGAGCTGGTCCGCCGAAAACAAGAGCAGCGGCGCCTATGGCATCCCCCAGGCGCTACCTGGAGACAAGATGGGCACCGGCTGGCATGACAACGCCGCCGTGCAAATCGCATGGGGCCTGTACTACATTCGCCAGACCTACGGCGACCCCGTCAACGCCTGGAAAGTGTGGCAGTCAAAAGGCTGGTACTGATCGTCGCTTTCCAGGTTCATGGCAGTCCGCACCGATTCCAACCGCACGACTTACCGCGAATCACCTTCACGACCAACGCCAAAACCGAACCAATCGCATCATCCAGACCGCTGACATCACCACTAACACGACCACAGACACCACGAGATGAAGAAGGCTAATCAACCGTGACATCGAGCACATCGAGCAATACCCCCGCACAGGCCGAGGCAACCGCGCACACCACCGAGGCGGCGCAGCAGGGCTCTTCGGCGGCGCACCTGCTGGGGGCCGCGGACATCCGCCGCATTGCCGCGGATGCCGGCATCACGCCCACGAAGAAGTTCGGGCAGAACTTTGTCATCGACCCGGGCACCGTGCGGCGCATCGTGCACGAAAGCGGCATCGGCGCAGGCAGCACCGTGATGGAGGTGGGCCCTGGCCTGGGTTCGCTCACGCTAGGGCTACTGGAGACCGGCGCGCGCGTGGTGGCGGTGGAAATCGACCCGCCGCTCGCCGAGCGCCTGCCGCGCACCGTGGCGCAGTTCCAGCCAGGCAACGCCCCGCATCTCACCGTCATCACCCATGACGCGCTCACGATCGATCCCACCGACCCTGCGTTCACCGAGGCGACCGGCATCGACGCCACCACGCATTTCGCGCTCGTCGCCAACCTGCCCTACAACGTCGCCACGCCCATCGTGCTCACGCTGCTGCAGCGCTTCCGCGGCTTGGATTCGTTCCTCGTGATGGTGCAGAAGGAGGTCGCCGACCGTCTCTCCGCCACGCCGGGCAGCAAGATCTACGGCGCGCCCTCCGTGAAGCTCGCGTGGTACGGCACCACGCGCAAGGCGGGCATCGTGGGCCGCAACGTGTTCTGGCCCGCCCCGCATGTGGATTCCGCGCTAGTGGGATTCCGCCGCTATGACGCCTCTTACGACGGCGGGCGCGAAAACGACGAAGCGCTGCGCCGCCGCACGTTCGAATTGATTGACATGGCGTTCGGCCAGCGCCGCAAGACGCTGCACGCCGCACTGCGCAAGGCCGTGCCCGATGCCGCGTTCAATGCCGCGGGGATTGACCCGCAGCGGCGCGGCGAGACGCTGACGATCGACGATTTCGTGGCGCTGGCAAAGGCCTGCGAAGCAACCGAGGCAGCGGAAGTCCCGCAAGCGACGGCAGCACAGCCGGCACCAGCGGCTCAACCAGCACCGGACGCCCCGGAGGCGCAGCAGGCATGACGGATTCCGCTACGATACCCCACGCCTGCGCCGCGCTTTCCGAGGCCCCCGCCGAGGCCCCTGCCGATGCCCTAACCGCGCATGGCATCCGCGTCACCTGCCCGGCGAAGACGAACCTCACGCTGCTCGTGAGCACCACGCGCTCCGAGCGCGGCAACCGCCACGCGCTCGACACGGTGTATTGCGGCCTGGAGCTCCACGACACCGTGACACTGGAACCCACGGCGCCCGGCACCGGCCTGGACCTGCGCATCGGTGGCGATTACTTCGGCCCGCGACTCGACGAGCACCCGCTGCCAGGCACCGCGCCCTTCGAATCGAACCATGTGATCCGCGCCACCCGCATGCTCGCCGACAGCCTGGGCGTGCCTGCCGACGTGCGCATCACCATCGACAAGCGCATCCCCGTCGCCGCAGGCCTGGGCGGCGGCTCAGCGGACGCCGCCGGCACGCTCATGGGACTTGCCGCGCTGTGGCATGACCACTACGGCGCGCATGCCGTCCTGCGCCCCACCCGTACCGAACTGGAGCGCATCGCCGCCACGATCGGCGCCGACGTGCCGTTCTGCCTGGACGCCGGCCTTGCCCACGGCACCGGTTACGGCGAGCGCGTGGAGGCGATTCCCGAGGGCTCCGCCGCGTGGCGCGCATGGCAGCCACGCCTGAGCTGCATGCTCATCGGCATGTTTCGCGACGGCCTGAGCACCGCCGACGTGTACCGCCGCTTCGACGAAATCGGCGGCGCTGAACGCAACGCCAGCCCAAGCAATCCTGCCATGCCCGACCCAAACGACCCCGCCACCCCGCGCATCATCAACGACCTGCAGCCCGCCGCCATCGACCTACACCCGCGCTCCGGCACCGCCATCGAGCTGGCGCACCGCATGGGCGCGGAGGCGTTCGTCTCCGGATCCGGCCCCACGGTGATCGCCTTATGCCCCAGCGCTGCCACGCGCAGCGAGCTGCAGCGTCTGTGGGCCGCCGAGCACGCGGTCGACGGCATGGCGACGTCGGACGGCGCCCCCAAATCCCTTGGTCTCGTCAGGTTTGCTCGGTAAACTGAGCGGGAATAACACGACAGAAGGTTTCACATGGCTGGACGCATACCCACGAACGAACGCGAGGCCCGCAAGCTTTACGTGCACGACAGGCATCGCATGGTCGTCACCGTCATCATCGCGGTGATGGTGCTGACATTGGTGATTTGCATTCCCACCGCCGCGGGTCTGTTCGACAGAACGTCGGAAGAGGTGGCCCAGCCCAACTACGGGGTGACGGCGCCCTGCGTCGCCACCGGCACCACCGCCGTGGACGCCAGCAAGATCACCGTGCGCGTGCTCAACGCCACCGACAAGTCCGGCCTGGGCACGGCGGTCGCCAACGAGCTGCAAACGCGCGGCTTCGCCATCCAGGGCATCGACAACTACTCCGGCGGCACGCTCGACCGCACCGAGATCCGCTTCGGCAAGAATGCCATCGCCGAGGCCTATACGCTCGCCGGCAACCTCAACGACGCGATCATGCGCATGGATTCACGCGACGATTCCCTTGTGGACCTTCTCATCGGTTCCAGCTTCTATGACCTGCTGGATGAAGACCAGGTGACCACGCTTTCCGGCAGCACGCTGCAAAGCATCAAGGGCTGCGTGGCGGCGGATGCCATCACCGACCTGCCCGATGCCCTGCCGCATGACGCCGTGAATGCCACGACCACCGGCACCGGCGGCGATGCGACGACCGCTCCGGAGAACGATTCCGGCTCGTCCGATTCCTCCGACAGCTCTTCGACGAATTCCAGCAGCAACTGACCTGCGGTTCGGGCATCCGCCCACCGCCGGCAGTCAGCAACCGACATCCGCCGAACACAAAGCCGGTGCAGCATCGTTCCCCAATGCTGCACCGGCTTTCTCATTGCCTGCTCATTGCCTGCTTATTGCTACGCTGCCGCCTCTCGCTGAGCGGCTGCGCGGAATCTCACTGCACGGCACGCTTCTCAGCGCCGCTCGCTGACCCGCGCCACGCGCTAATCCGTGCGCTCCTGTTCACTCTCCTGCTCGCTCTGCCGCTCGTCGCCCGGCTCTGATTCCCTCTGCTCCGGCTCGGGCAGCGGATCGCCGCCGTTCCACCAGCACTTAAGCTCCGCAGTGGCGGTTTCCTCATCCACCGGGCCATTATCGAGGCGGTAATTGAGCATGTGTTTGTAGGCGCGCCCCACCATCGGGCCGGGCTCCAAGCCCAGGATCTGCATAATCTGCCCGCCGTTCAAATCCGGGCGGATCGCGTCGAAGTCCTCCTTCTGCTTGAGCTCGCGCACGCGCTGCTCCAAATCGTCCATCGCCGCGGAGAACATGTGCTCCTTGCGCTTGTTCGCGGTCGTGGCGTCGGCGCGGGTCAGGCGGTTGAGCCGCTCGTACAGATGGCCGGCGTCCTTCACATAGCGGCGCACGGCGGCGTCCGTCCACCGCTCCTCCACATAGCCGTGGAAGCGCAGGTGCATTGCCACGAGGTCGCTCACGTCCTCCACGATGTGGTGGTCGAATTTAAGCGCCTTGAGCCGTTTGCGTGTCATGCGGGCGCCCACGAGGTCATGCTGGTAGAAGCTCACCTTGCCGCCCGCTTCGAAGCGACGGGTGCGCGGCTTGCCCACGTCGTGCATGATCGCGGCGAGGCGCAGCTCCAGGTCCGGCGCGGGCACGGGGCCATCGTCATCCGTCTCCAGCGCGATGGCGCGGTCGAGCACCATGAGCGTGTGTTCGAACACGTCCTTGTGGCGGTGATGTTCGTCGATCTCCAATTGCAACGCCGGCAGCTCTGGCAGCACGATGTCCGCCAGGCCGGAATCCACGAGCGCCTCGAGACCGGCGCGCGGATTGTCGGACAGCAGCAGCTTCGTCAGCTCGTCGCGCACGCGTTCCGCCGACACGATGCGGATGCGTTCCGCCATCTGCTCGATCGCCTCGGCGGTGTCGGGCGCGATGTGGAAGCCCAGCTGCGCCACGAAGCGCACGGCGCGCATCATGCGCAGCGGGTCATCGTCGAAGGATTGCTGCGGCGACACGGGCGTGCGCAGCACCTTCTTGGCGAGGTCGCTCGCGCCATCGAACGGGTCGACGAACACAAGGTCCGGCACGCGCAGCGCCATCGCGTTCACGGTGAAGTCGCGGCGCGACAGGTCGCCTTCCAGGCTGTCGCCGTAGTTGACGTCCGGCTTGCGGGAATCCGGATTGTAGGTGTCGGACCGGTAGGTGGTCACTTCCACGCTCACGTCGCGGCCATCGGGCATGTGCTTGACGGCGCCCAGCGTGCCGAACTTGCGGCCCATGTCCCAGAACCCATCCCCGAAACGCCGAAGGATCGGCTCGAATTGCTCGGGGCGCGCCGACGTGCAGAAATCAAGGTCGTGGGAGGGGCGGTGCAGCAGCAAGTCACGCACCGGGCCTCCTACCAAAGCCAGCTCATAACCGTGCTGCGCGAAGAGGCGTCCCAGCTCGATTGCCACGGGGGAAACTTCGAAATCCACTGCCATTCATCCTTCCGACATTTGCTCCTCATAGCTTACCGTTACCCCACCTGCTCGAGTTCTGGATAAAGTAGGGGGTATGACAACGCCGGGAGATGTAGCGAGAATGCTTCGCCATGCCAACTCATGGCCGAAGTATGCCTCGACTCAGGACCCCGCATCGCACAGCGATGACGGGGACGCCCGACCGCGCCCTTTGTACAGTTCGCAGTCTCCGCAGCCCGCCGCGCCATCCGCGCGTGTCGTCTCCGCTGCCGCTGCAGGCGCCGCCGCCTCCGCCGATTCCCCGCAGCCCGGCGCCGCTCCGGCTAAGCCCGCGACGCCTGCCAAGCCCGCGAATTCTGTGCCATCGCCTCATTCCGGCGCTTCTGGTGCCCTTGGCGTCTCCAGCGGCTCCGGCAACCTTGGTGTTTCCGGCAGTTCCGCAAATCCTGGCAATTCCGGCGCATCCGCCAAGCCCGCCACGCCGGCAACGATCCCGCATCCGCATCGCGACCCGCGTCTCGACGCGCACCGTGATCCGCACCGCGACCCGCACCGTCATGGCCCGCGCCACATCACGCCCGCCGTCATGGCAAGCGCCAAGCACCGCGCGTCGCATTCCACATTCGCCACGCTGGGCACGCACAACGAGCTGCCGGTCGTGCGGGAATATTCCGCCGGCGGCCTCATCTTCGACCCCGATGGGCGTGTCGCGGTCATCGCGCGGCATTCACGCTCCGGCCACCTCGAATGGTGCCTGCCCAAGGGGCATATCGAGAAAGGCGAAACGCCGGAGCAGACCGCCGTGCGCGAAGTGCACGAAGAGACCGGCATCCAAGGCGAGATCATCGAATCCATCGCCACGATCGACTACTGGTTCACCGGCACCACGCAGCGCATCCACAAGCTCGTGCATCATTTCGCGCTGCGCATGACGGGCGGCGAGCTCACGGTGGCGGGAGACCCCGACCATGAGGCCGAGGACGTCAAATGGGTGGCATTTGACGAATTGGACTCGGTCCTCAGCTACCCTAACGAGAGACGCATCGCCTCCATGTACGCCAGAAAGCGAAAATCTCGAGAATGAAGCGCAAGCCAACGGCACATCCCCAAGCGCCGCGCAGATTCCGCCCGCCCCACGCCGTGGTCTGCTGCCTCGCCATCGTGCTCTCCATCGCCACGCTCGGCGCATTCACCGTCCTGCCAGCTGTACTCGGCGTATCCGGGTCTCTCGGCTCGCAGGACGGTTTCGCATACGCCGACGACGCTGTCGCCGCACCCGCCGTCCGCCAAGTGGCCGACCAGTCCGACTATCAGGCGGCCGACCAAAGCACCGCCCAAGCCACCGAGCAGGCAGCGATCGTCTCCATCACCGCGCAAACGCCCATCATCGGCTCGGCAGGCGCCTCCACCTACTCCATCACGGTGACCATTACCAACATGTCGGATTCCGCGCTCTCCACCGGCACGTTGCGTGTGAGCACGAACCCCGACATGACGTTCTCCACCACATCCGACATGCAGCAATGGGCGGAAGGCAGCCTCGACATCTGGGCGTCCGGGGTCATCGACAAGCAACCGGTCGGTTCCCTCTCCCCCGGCAGCAGCGTGTCGATCACGGCGACCGGCAGCGTCGGCGACTATCCGCTCAACGAAATCACGGACTTCGGCGCACGCCCCATCCTCGTGCGCTACGCCACCGACGACGGCACCCAGACCGTGGAGGCGCACACCTTTGTCACGTTTGACAACGGCAGCAGTTCGGCCAGTTCCCGCACCAACACACACCTGACCATCGCCGCGCCCATCGTCGCCCAATCGTGGAGCACCGACACCGGCAAGCGCGATGACGTGCTCAAGCAAACGGGCTCCGCGAACCTCAGCAACTCCACCTCGTCGGCAGAGGCAGGAGACGCTGGCGCCCGCGCGGGCACTAATGCAGGCACCACCACGGGCGCAACCGGCACCAATAACACCAATAACTCAGGCGCCGCGGGCTCCTCCGGCACCTCCAGCACCAATGCTGGCGCCAACGCAGCAAGCCTCGTCGCCACCCAGGTCATCTCCCCCAGCCTTGCACCCGGCTCCTCTGCGGCACTTGAGGCGGCGCCGTCGCATTCCTCGCTGTCGCTAGCCACCGATCCCTACTGCCTGGGCTCCCTCGAAGGCTCGTCCGTCTCCTCGGTGCTGCTGCCACCGGCGGATGCCGATTTCACCGTGTATTCCCAGAGCAGCGCCGACTGGGCGTCGGCAGGCATCTCGGCGGAGAGCCTGTCGGCGGCGCAGTCCGCGGCGATTGCCGCCACGCACCCACAGGCGACGTCACGCACCCAGCATGCCGTGGCATGGCAAGGCAAGGGCAACTGGACCTACAGCGCACTCATTGCCGCCCAGCAGGACGGTTACGGCACCGTCGTGTCACTCAGCGGCAATACCGGCACTTCCACATCCACCTACCATGCGGTCACCCGCACCATCACCGACGAGGGCACGGTGTCAGTGCTCAATGCCGAATCCACGCTCTCCACATTGGCGAGCGGCGAGGCAAGCTCCAGCGCCGCCACCGCCGAAGGCAGCACCGCGGGGCGCATCAGCCGCATCGTGGCGCAGACATCGCTGGGCAGCATCTCTGAGGCTTCTGATTCCTCCGCCGACGCATATTCCCGGCTGCTTGTCGCCCTTGACCCCTCTGGCAGTTGCACCGACCTGGATGCGGTGCTCAGCTCGCTGGAATCGGCGCACTGGATTTCCTGGGATTCCCTGGACACGCTCATCAGCGCAGCGCAGAACGCCGATGCCGCGCAGTCCAGCGCACAATCCAGCACATCGGGCGAATCGAGTGCATCGGGCACGTCAAGTGCCTCCGGCACCTCACGCATCAGCGTGAGCGATGCGATCGTGCCCGCGGATTCCGGCATCGCATCCGCCGTCGATTCCGCCTACGCCACGAAGGCCCAGTCGCTCGCCACCTCGCACAACGAGCTGACACGCTTCTTCACCGCGGTTCTCACCAGCCCGGATGCGTCCGGCGATGGCTCACAGGGCTCGCAAGGCTCCGGGGCGGCGGATTCCGGCGCTTCGGGCTCCGCGGCATCCAGTTCCGCAGCGTCTTCTGACTCCGCGAGTTCATCGGCATCGTCTGCGTCGCCGGAATCATCGGATTCCGCTGATTCCTCCGCGTCCGATTCCCCTTCGTCTGATTCCTCTGAGTCATCGAAATCCCCCGCATCGTCTGATTCCTCCTCCGCCGCCACTGTCGCACCCTTCGCATCGGCATCGGCGCCGTCTGCCAACGCCTCCAACCGCGGCACCGAGCGGTGGCAGGCGCAATTGGAGGCTCTCCACACCGCCTATGCCATCCGCACACTGGACGCGGCACTCAGCGACGGCGACGGCACCGTGGACAGCGCTTCCAGCCTCGCAACCGGTCTGCTCGGCCTCGTGCACCTGCAGCAGCCGAATTCGGTGGTGATGATGAGCTCCACCGCCAACCTTCCCGTCACCATCGTGAACGACGCACCGGTGGACGTGAAGGTGTCGGTATCGGCACAGTCCGGCGCCACGAGCCTTTCCGTCTCGGGCAGCGACGGCATCCTCATTGCCAGCCGCGGCGAGCAGCAGGTGACGCTCGCGCTCCAGGCGTATTCCAGCGGCTCCTCGTATGTGGAATTGCAATTGCATGATTCCCATGACCAGGCGCTCGGCAGCATCATCACCGTAGGGGTGTCGAATTCCTTGCGTTTGAACGACGGCCTGGGCAATGCGATCATCGTGCTGGCGATTATCCTCGCGGTCGGCGGCCTGTGGCGCCAGTTCCATCGCAAGCCGGTGGCGTCCGAGGCGGTGGTGGCATCGGGCGGCGGCACCGATGCCGATGATTCCCCAGCAGGCGGCACGCCAGAGCAATCCAGCGCCAGCCGCAACACCAGCAATGACGGCAGCGCCGGCAATACCAGCAGCGAGAAAGGCGTGAACGCATGAGTGCATCCGTAGGGCGCAATTCCGCCATCATGGCGATGGGCACGCTCGCCTCCCGCCTCACCGGGCAGGTGCGCACCATCCTGCTCGCCGCCGCCATCGGCACCACCGGCATCGCGGCGAACGCCTATCAGACCGGTTCCACGATTCCCCAGGTGCTGTTCACCATCCTCTCCGGCGGCGTATTCAACGCGGTGCTCGTGCCGCAAATCGTGCGCAGCCTCAAGCAGAAAGACGCGGAAGACCAGCTCAACAAGCTCATCACGCTTTCCGTCGTGATTCTCGTGGCGGTCACCGGCATCATGATGGCATGTTCCACGCTGTTCACCAGCCTGTATCTGGATTCGAGCTGGAACGCCGCGCAACGCTCACTTGCCAATTCGTTCACGCTGTGGTGCATGCCGCAGATCTTCTTCTACGGCCTGTATACGGTGCTTGGCCAGGTGCTCGCGGCAAAGAACCAGTTCGGCGCGTACGCCTGGAGCTCCACCGGCGCCAATGTGATCAGCTGCATCGGATTCATCGCGTTCATCGCGCTCTATGGCAACGCCTCGCACCAGCCCCTTGATTTCTGGACGAATAGCAAGATCGCGCTGCTGGCTGGCTCGTGGACACTCGGCGTGGCGTTCCAGGCGCTCGTCCTGTTCATCCCGCTGCTGCGCTCCGGCTACCATTGGCGACCGCGTCTGGGCATCCACGGCATCGGCTTGCGTTCGATGAGCTCGGTTGCCATCTGGAGCCTGGGAATCGTGCTCGTCAACCAGCTCATTGGCATCGTCACGTCCCGTGTGACGAACGGCGCCCCGCTCCAAGGCGGCGACCCGTATGGCATCGCCGGCAACAGCACCTACCAGAACGCGTTCACGCTGTTCATCCTGCCATATTCGCTGTTCGCCGTCTCCATCGCCACCGCGATGTTTCCCCGCATGTCGGAATTCATTGCGGATGGCGACTATGCAAGCGCCCGCGACGAACTCTCATCCACGCTGTGCAACCTCACGCTCATCATCACGTTCTTCACTGTCGCCTATCTCGTGGAGCCGGTGCAGATCACCACAACGCTGCTGCCGAGCGTGCAGCCCAACGAAGTGAACCTCATGCGCGTGCCGCTCATGGTCATGTGCCTGGCGAACGTGCCGACGAGCGCAATCCTGGTGCTGGAACGCACGTTCTTCGCTTTCAAGGACGGCCGCACACCGTTCTGGTACACGCTGGCGCAAAACGTGGTGGAAGCCATCGTCATCGTGATCGGCATCAATGTGTTTCCGCCTCGCGATTGGGTGACGGTGGTGTGCTGCGCCCTCGCCATCAGCAACCTCGTGATGTTGCCCATCATCTATTACCTGGTGCACCGCCACTTCCCGCAGGGCCTCGACGACAAGCGCATTGCCACGACCGCCGCCCGCACCTTCACCGCCGCGCTGCTCGCTCTGGCGGCGGGTGCGCTGGTGAGCGCGCTGTTCCGGGCCATCGGCTGGCAGGTGCTGAGCATTGAGTCGATGGGCAAGCGCTGGGTCATGGCGGTGGTGCAGGCGATCCTCATCACCGGCGTGGCGGGCGGCGTGTATTACGGCACGCTCTCGGCGCTCCACACCCCGGAGATCGCCTATGTGCGCGGCATGGTGCAGCGTGTGCTGTCGAAGGTGCTACGCCGGCCGATCGGGCAAGGTGCTGCGCAAAGCGAACAGACGGCCGAGGCGACCATGCAAATGGATGCCTTGGCGCAAGAATCGCTCGATGCCGGTGGCACCGAAGCAGCTGGTGCTACCGCACAGGCAGCCGGGCGGAATCCGCGAGCGCAGCGCAAGCCACGCACTGCGGCATCCCGGTCCGCGACAGCATTCGCAGGTGCTGCCGGTGTTGCTGATGCCGCAGGTCACGTCGGTAGCACGGGTCTTGCCGGTAGCACAGATTTCGCCGGCAACACCGGCAGGCAGCGCAAGCCGCGTGTTATTTCTTCCGCGCCGCCATCTCCCTTCGTGCCGGATGACACGGCGGCAGGCCTTGACATCATTCAGGATTTCGATTCCGACTTCCATGATGTGCGCAGCATCCGCAATGCCGGCACCAATCGCAGCAGCACCAACCACGCCAATATTGGTGGCAATATTGGCGACAATGCCGGCAGCACCGGCATCAGCGCTGGCGGTAATACCGCGCAACCCGGTTTTTCGGATTCATCTCATTCTTCTGATTCTCCCGACCCGTCCGCCCCTCCCACTGGCCAACCGACGCAATTCCAGCCGCGCAAGCGCAAGCAGCGTCACTCAACCGGAGCAGGTCAGTCAAATTCCGTGAACCGCGATGAATTCGGCAGGATGCCCATCTGGGCAGCGCGGTCGCCTCTCAAGTCCGTGCCCACACCCCCGGAGCAGCATACCGCTGTACCCCATCCTGCGGTTGAAGCAGCTCCCGCAGCACAGGATGCAGTAGCACCGCCCTCAACGACACAGACTTCTGCCGCGCATGTGCCAGCCGCCCATTCCCAGGCATCTGCCACAACATCCGTCGCCGCGGCCTCCAACGCTGTAGCAACACCGAGGCATGCGTCGCCCACTGATGCACAACAACCTGTGCAGCACGCCGCACCGCATGTGCCCGCGTACTTCCCGCGTTCCCATGGCGGCCCCGCCGACACGGAATCGGTGGAATTGCACAAAATCATGACGCGCGCGCCTCAGGCAGCCGCCAAGCCGCAGCTGACAGTGCCACGCCTCGATGACGTGCCGCAGGCGGCGGCACCCAAGCCGATGCCCTACGCATTCGGCGACGTGGCGCGCCATGCAGCGACCGAGGTGCACACGCAGGATGCCGGCACCACTGGTGCGGCTGCTGCGCCCACCAATACTGCATCTGCCGGCTCCGCACAGGCTGGTGCTGCACATCCTGGCTCTTCATCTCCTGGCTCTTCATCTCCTGAATCCTCATCCCCTGATTCGAGGCATGCCGATTCAGCATCCGCCGATTCCCCTGCTTCTGATTCGCAATCCGCCAATCCCTCTGCCAATCTTTCCGCCGACCCTCCCGCCGACCCTCCCGCCGACCCTTCGCAGCGCTAGCCTCGGCAGCCGACCGCACCAGCCGCTCACCGACGCCATCGGTAATGTCGCCTTGCGAAACGCCACATGCCGAAACGCCAATTGTCAAGGTATCGCAAAGGTTTTCCGCAAGCCGGCTGTTTGGAACGACTTTTGGCTAGAATGGCGTCAGCACCCATACTGTCGAAAAGTGATGGAACATGATCTTCAACATCGGAAACACGCTGCTCAGCCGCTACACGCTTGTCTCGCTTCTGCTCGACAAGCCCGGCCTGACCGCCTGGCACGCCCATGACCGGGTGCTCGCCCAGGACTGCCAGCTGTTCATCACCAACCAGATCTCCACTGCCGAGCAGGTGCAGAACCTCGCCTCATGGCTGGGCGCCTCCCGCAACCGGCATTTCACCAAGGTGCAGCATCTTCATGCGGAAGACGACGTGTGCATCGTCGTCACCGACATCGACGACGGCGTTTCGCTGTCGGATTACTTGGCGACCGACGCCCCGATGAGCGTGGACGCAATGCGCACGATCATCGGCGAAACCGCCACCGCTGCCGTGGAACTGCAGAATGCCGGCTTCCAGCATCGCCGCCTCTCTGCGGAATTCGTGCGCGTGGGTCGCAGCGCCATCACGATCGCCGACCTGCCGGTCTCCCCGCTTTTCGCCTACCCGTACCTGGGGCTGTCGAACCGCGACATCATGCTCAGCTCGCAAGCCACCCTGCTGCGCCAGCTCGGCATGCTGCTCTACCAGATGATCACGCGCATGCCTTACATTCCTGGGCAGACAACGTCCACGTCCACACTGGACGCCGCGCACATCGAGATTCCTGACGAATTCCGCATCCTGTGCATGCGCACGCTTGGTTTGCAGGATGATTCCGATCCCACGCCGTCCGTGCCCGTGGTGACCGTGGATGAGTTCCTCGCGCTGCTGGGCCCGTGGAAGCCGGCCTCGTCACTGACCGCCACCGACCTGCTGCTGCCGGCAACCGGTGTGTCGGAATCCATTCAGGATGCCACGGTCGCCACCATCGCCCGCTCCGATCTCGCCACTGTGCCGAAGTCGGTGCTGACCTTCGATGCCACCAAGGGCCCTAATCCCGCCAAGAGGAACGCTTGGAACAGCAACAACCTGTTCCAGCCCGACCAGGTGGAGAACCTGCCGGCAAGCGACACCGCGATGTACGACGCGTTCTCCATCGGCAGCGACACGATGAACGGCAGCGATTCCAGCGCGCATATCTCGGCGAATCCCGCCGCTGACATCCTCAACGCCAGCGGCCTGGAGCCGATTCCCTTCCCCACGGGTGAGTTCGCGCCATCGATTGATGCTGCGTCGGGTGGTGCGACAGCAAGCAATACAGCAACGCATGGTTCGGCGAGCACTGCGAGCGGGGCGAATGGCTCGGCTGGCACAACCTCGAACCAGAGTGGCGCGGCCGCTCCCACGGTGCCACTGACCACATCACACGATGCCGCGACCCAGGCGATTGGCGTGGGAGCTGCGAGCGGTGCCGCAAATGGTGCGTTCGCGGATTCCGACAAGCCCACGATGGCGATCGACCGCGCCTCCTTGCGCGACGCTAACACGATCGTGGCGCCCAGCCTCATGAACAATTCCACAGCGTTGACTCAGGAACTGAGCCAAGACGAGAACGCCAACACAGTGGCGATTCCCGGCCCGGGCATCACGATCGCCCAGCCGAACCCGACGAATTTCGTCAAGCATCAGCCAGCACATGCCGGCGGCGCCGCACAGAATGGCGCGACTTCCAAGGGTCCGGATGCGGCCTCCAGCCTCGCGGCGGCAGTGGATGAGGCGCGTTCCCATGCACAAGGTGCATCGCAGAACGCCACCGAGAATCTGGCGCAATCTGCGTCACAGACGGGATCACAGGCGGGTGCACAGCCTGCAGCGATTCCTCCGCATATCAACGAGATGGCAACCGTGGCGATTCCTGGTGGCGAGGCGCAGCAAGCATTGCGCGCCCAAGCAGCACAGGCAGCCGCCAATCCAGCGAACGATGTGCGCCCATCGGTGATTCCTTCCACGCAGCCGATGGCTGTGATGCCCACAGTGCCGAACCGGTCGCTGGCGAACCTGGAGCGCAGCACCACCCAGTACAAGGAAGAGCATTACCATCGCCGGCCTGCCACGCCGCCGAGCTTCAAACCTGCCGAGCCTGCACAGGCATCGCAGGCAACAGACTATGGCAATACCGACACCTACACGTCGGTGGGTGCGAAGAAGGAACGCAAGGGCGGGCGCCGCGTGGCGATTGTGTCGCTCATAGTGGTGCTGGTGCTTGTAGTGGCGTTGACAGTATCGGCGATCTCTGGCGCATTCCAGAACATCCTGCTCAACAAGAACGACCACTCCACCTGGCCTTCGGATCTTGCCGCCGCCACTTCATCCACTTCCACGGAGACGGAGTCTTCGTCATCGAGCACAGCATCGTCGTCCAGCGCTACGCCCACCCCGACCAATACCACGGCCTACACGGTCACGAGCATTGACTTTGTGAGCAATCCGAACGGTCTCAAGGGTTATGCGTTCCCCGTCACGCTCTCGCAGGAAGAACCGGTGTCGCGCGTCGTCATCTCGTCGCCATCTTCCGGTGGCACGCTGTCGATTTACGCGAACTCCGATGCGAGCAACCCGCAGAATGGCTCGGCAGTGGGCACTGGTTCCTTCGATTCAAGCGGCACCACCACAATCACACTCACCAAGACCACCACGATGTCGAAGTTCACCATCTGGGTCAACAGCTCCGACATGCCGACAAGCGGCACACTGCGTATCAATAATGTGACCGTGTACTGAGCGTGGCGAAGTCCAGGCAGCGCCGTGTACTGAGCGTAAGCGAAGTCCAAAGGCACCGTGTACTGAGCGTAAGCGAAGTCCCAGCAATACGGTGTACTGAGCGTAAGCGAAGTCCCAGCAACACGGTGTACTGAGGCATCGAAGTCCCAGCAACACGGTGACTTAAAGCATCGGCGTTCATCGCACAAGACCGTCAGGGCAATGAATCCCTGGCGGTCTTTTCAATACCTTCAACTACATTCCTATTAAACTTATTTCAATACCGCAAACCACACTACCGCAAACACATGCCTGAGGTTTCAAGTGAATGCGGCTGTCAGGCTGATACTTCTTAATTTTCGTTTTCAACACCCTGAACCACAATCCCGCGTAAGCACATCTCAATACCCCGAACTCCACTATCGAGAATCTTCTCGTCCCATAGCTTCCACTTATGGATACCTTAAACTCCATCACTTTGAGCTGAATCTGTTGGCACTTCATCTCGAAATGTGATACCTCAGACTCCACGAGCATCCCTTTTAACTCCGCTCGACAACGCCATGCTTGGATACCCCAAACCCCATTTTTGCCAAATCGTCTGAATCGGAAGTATTCTTGCCTCCGAGCTTCTTGCCCCCTCGGACTCGTTCCAATGACTCACACTGCGTTTGATGATTCATGCGCCACCCTCCTCGATACCGCAAACACCATGTCACTCATGCCTCTTGGTTTCGTGAGTTCGCCGACCTTCGATACCACCAACCACATTCGGCGCCCACGCATCTCCCACCTTCAGTAGCTGCGATTCGTCCATGTGCTTTCGATTTTGGGATTCGATCTGTGGAAACGTACCTGATGCTTGCGTTTCCTCTGTGAGCGCACAGCATTTGCACCACGGCGCAATCATCATGTACAACTGAAGCAACCTAGCGTCTTGAAGCGCAGCACATCATGCGCTTACGTCGATCTAATTGCACGCCGCACATCGTTGGCAACCGCTTTGCTACCTATTGCCAGCGGCATTCATCGAGCACAGGAGGTCTCATGGCATCGAATCTCTTCGCATCGCACAACACGTCCGGTATCTCGCTAACGCCCGCAGCCGGTGCGACGATCTCCCCTACTCCCCACGCCTCCTCGTCCAGCACAATCTCCCTCTCAAAACCGGTCTCAAAGCCCATATCAACGCTAAAGCAACAGCAGAATCAGCACAAGCCTGCGCAAGCCCCACAGCACCACGATGTTGTCATCATCGGATCCGGTCCCGCCGGTTACACCGCAGCCATTTATCTCGGTCGTGCAGGCTACAAGCCCTCCATCTTGGGCGGCGAGCTCCAACCAGGAGGCCAGCTCACCACCACTACGGAAGTCGAGAACTTCCCTGGCTTCCCCGATGGTGTGCAAGGCCCAGACCTCATGGAACGCATGAAGCAGCAGGCATTGAAATTCGATACCACCATCTCCAACCTCGATGTCACTTCTGTGGAACGATTTGCAGAAACTGGAGTTGACGGTATTGGCACAAGCAATACCGTCAACCACAATTCAATCAGCACAGGCATACCCAGCGCCCGACCGCACGGCGATGGGCCCGACACCTTCACTCTTCGCACCAGTAATGGTGAGGTGCATACGGCACGAGCCGTGGTCATCGCCACCGGTTCGCATCACCGCAAACTCGGCGTTCCAGGTGAAGCAGAGTATTCAGGTCACGGCGTGAGCTATTGCGCTACATGCGACGGCTTCTTCTTTAAAGGCAAACCGATTGCTGTAATCGGCGGAGGTGACTCTGCTCTGACGGAGGCTCTGTTCCTTGCAAAGTTCGGGTCTCAGGTCACAATCGTGCACCGCCGCGACCACTTCCGTGCCTCACAGGCCTTGATTGATCGCGTCTCTGCTGAGCCAAAGATTTCAGTTGAGTGGAATAGCACGGTGGTATCAGTGAACGGTGACGGGAAAGCAGCCTCTGGCCTCACCCTGCGCAACGTCACCACAGGCGAGACCTCTGAGCTGCCGGCCAATGGCATCTTCATCGCCATCGGAACCGAGCCTAACTCCGCGTTCCTGCATGGTCTCGTCGAAACAGACTCTCGCGGATACATCACCGTAAGCGGCGCCTCCACGAAAACATCCGTGCCCGGCATCTTCGCTGCAGGCGATGTGGTGGACCCTCTCTATCAGCAAGCGATCTCCGCAGCAGGCATGGGTTGCCGCGCCGCGCTCGACGCCCAGGAATGGCTGGAATCGAGGTAATCGTTCGAACACCTATCAAGTCGGCGCGATGCTTGGAGCAGTTCATAACGCTGCCAAATTCAGCCAGCGCCACCAAACTGTCGGTGTCACCAAGCCGCACGGAGTCGGACGGATGTTCCACGCCACCCACTGTCACGGCAACACCGATGGTCATGCCTGACCGTTCAGCCATTCTCCAGCGCAACTAGTCCCCTGGAAACCGCTGCATCTGATGTTTCACGTGAAACGCCAACCGGGTTCCGCTCCCCTCTTACTGCCCCATCCTCCATCATTCACGTTTCACGTGAAACATCACGCTCGCTCCACAAAACATTAGACCCAGACCCATCACATGTTTCACGTGAAACCACACGGTCGTGTGGTCCAAAATTTCTCGTAAAGCTCCCGCCACCCCGTATCGAACCGAGCAAGACTCTGCGTTTCACGTGAAACATTATGCTCGACGAACGGGCCTTCCACCTACCTATGTCGCATGTTTCACGTGAAACTATCCACAACTCGGCATGCAAGCGCTCGTATTGCTCCGGAGGCCTTGAACCAGTCAATCAGGGTTCCGTGTTTCACGTGAAACTTCCTATCCGCCTGGCACGTCGACGGCGAAGGAACCCGAACCGAATCAACTAAAGCGCTCATGTTTCACGTGAAACCAAAAGCAGTCAGCCACGGTATGTCCTGGCATCTTCGCGCAACAACAATCCATTTCCGGGCAGTTTCTCGCGACCAGATGTTTCACGTGAAACGCGGAACGGACACAGTATCCGTCCGCCGCAGAGAGTCACTGCTCAGAAAGACACTGCCGCTACCGCATCATCACAATCATCATCACAATCCCGGCAGTGCCGTCATGCTTTCAAACCATCATGCTTTCAAACAAGTGGAGGCGCCGCCCTTCCAGGCAGCGCCTCCACTGATACAACATCATCATCGGCTGGCATCGATCAATCGTGAACCATCGGTAGTGATTCCTCAATCTTCATTCATAATCAACACACGCCAATCGAATTCCGCCTCCGCTACGCCACAAGCGAGGCGAACTGGCTGTTGTACAGGTTCGCATAGAACCCACCGGCATCCAGCAGCTGCTGATGCGTGCCGCGCTCGATGATCTCACCATGGTTCATCACGAGGATCTGATCGGCGTTGCGAATCGTGCTCAGGCGATGAGCGATCACGAAGCTCGTGCGTCCCTTCGCCAGCTTGTCCATGGCGTTTTGGATGAGCTCCTCGGTGCGGGTATCCACCGACGAGGTCGCCTCGTCGAGGATGAGGATCGGTGCATCCTGTACCATCGCGCGGGCGATGGTGAGCAGCTGCTTCTGCCCTGCCGACAGGGCGGACTTGTCGTCAAGCACCGTGTCATACCCCTGGGGCAGCGACTCGATGAACTTATCGAGTCCCACCGCCTTCGCGGCGGCCTTCACCTGCTCATCGGTGACGCCTTGCTTGTCGTACACAATGTTCTCTTTCACCGTGCCTTGGAACACCCACGTGTCTTGCAGCACCATCGAGAACTGCTTGTGCACCTCGCTTCGCGGAATCTGCGTGGTGGGCACGCCGTCGATGCGAATCTCGCCGCCATTGAGTTCGTAGAAACGCATGAGCAGATTCACCATTGTCGTCTTGCCGGCACCGGTCGGTCCCACAAGAGCGATCTTCTGGCCCGCGGAAGCATGGGCCGTGAAGTCATGGATCGTCGACTTGCCAGGCGCGTAACCGAACTCCACATGGTCGAAGTCCACGTCGCCGCGAGCGCGGTCACCCAGCGCATCGCTTGCATGAGCGTGGCCCGCAGCCGCCTCGATCTGCGCGCGCTTCGCTTGGAACGTGCCGGTGGCATCCGGGGTCATCTCCGGCTCATCGAAGAACTTGAAGACGCGTTCGGAAGCGGCAGCGCAACGCTGCAGATTCTGGAATGCCTGGGCGAACTGTGCAAGCGGCTGGGTGAAGAGGCGGATGTACATCATGAACGCCACGATCACACCGAACTCGATCTTGCCATCCATCGCGAGCGCAGCGCCCACCACGCACACCGCCACATAGCCGACGTTACCGATGAACGTCATGAGCGGCATCATGAGGCCGGAGAGGAACTGGGACTTCCAGCCCGACTCGTAGAGGCTGTTGTTGTATTTCTCGAACTGGCGGATGGAGTTGGCCTCGCCGGAGTACGCCTTCACGATCACATGACCGGTATACATCTCTTCCACGTGGCCGTTCGTGAGGCCGAGCGCATCCTGCTGCTGCTTGAAGTACTTCTGTGACGCCATCATGATCACCATCATGAGGATGATGCCGAGCACGCTCACGCCGATGGCGGTGAGGGTCATCGTCACGTTGTTGACGAACATCATGATGAGTGCGCCGACGAACAGCGTGCTCGATGTGACGAGCATGCCGAGCGACTGGCCGAGCGTCTGGCCGATGGCGTCCACATCGTTGGTGATGAGGCTCAGCACATCGCCGTAGCTCCTGCCATCGAAGTACTTGAGCGGCAGGCGGTTGATTTTCTTCGACACATCGTCGCGCAGGGATTGCGCGATTTTCTGGCTCATCGTCGCCATGATCCAGCTCTGTGCGTAGCTGAGCAGCGCGTACCCCACATACAGCGCGATGAGCAGGAAGGCGATGTGGTTGATCGCGGTGAGGTCGATGCTGCGCGAGACGGGCACGCCCTGCACGATGGCCGGCATGCCTTTCGCGATCTCGTTCGTCACGTCCTTGAGCTTGTTGGGGCCAATGATCTGGCACACAGTGCCCAAGGCTCCGAGCACGACGGCGACGATGGTCACCGGGATGTACTTCTTGCAATACCGCACGAGTTTGTTCATCGCGGCATTGAAGTTCTCAGGTTTCTCAACGGCACCGCGCCCCATTGGTCCGTGCCCTCGCCCCATCTGCCGGGGCGCTCTTCTTGTTTCTGACATGTCACAGTTCCTTTCGAATTCCCGGAATCCGCGGTCCGCAATCCGCAGGCCCGCATGGTCTTCGCGGATTCAGGAGACGAGTTGTAGCTCAGGTTCAGGAGGCGAGCTCGGCTTCGCTCAGCTGGCTTTCAGCGATCTGGCGATAGACATCGCAGGTGGCAAGCAATTCCTTGTGCGTGCCCTTGCCCACCACGCGGCCTTGGTCAAGCACGATGATTTGGTCGGCATCCATGATCGTGCCGATGCGCTGCGCCACGATGAGCTTGGTGGAGTCCTTGGCTTCCTTCGCCAGAGCCTCGCGCACATCGTGATCGGTCTGGAAGTCAAGCGCGGAGAAGGAATCATCGAACACGAGGATCTCCGGATGGCGCCACACGGCGCGGGCAATGGAGAGACGTTGCTTCTGGCCGCCCGACACATTCGTGCCGCCTTGTGCAATGGCGGCATTGTAGGTGCCATCCATGCGGGTGACGAATTCATCAGCCTTCGCCACGCTCACAGCCTTGCGCACATCATCCATCTGGGCATCGGTCAGCTTCGCGAAGCCCTGGTCGGCGGTCATCTCGGCACGTTCTTCTTTCTGGCCGGCGGCGGTAGACATGTCGATGATCTTGACATCCTCCACGCGCTCCCCTGCCACGAACTTGCCGCCTTGGCTGCGGTCGCCGAAGGTGACGTTCGACGCCACCGTGCCCTTGAACATCACGGCTTGCTGCGGCACATAGCCGATCTTGTCGCGCAGCGACTGAGTGTCGTAGTCCTTCACATCCACGCCATCGATGAGCACCTCGCCATCGGTCGCGTCATACATGCGCGGCACCAGATTCACGAGCGTGCTCTTGCCGGAGCCCGTCGAGCCGATGAACGCAACGGTCTGGCCCTTCTGCGCCGTGAAGCTCACATGCTCGAGCATTGGCTCACGGGCATCCGGGTAGGTGAAGCTCACATCGCGGAATTCCACGCTGCCCTGCACCGGCCTGCCCTGGGAATCCGTGGCGCCTTCGGTGCGTGTGCCGTTCTTGATGCGCGGCTCGGTGTCGAGCACTTCGAGGATTCGCTTGGCGGAAACGTCAGCGCGCGGCCACAGCACAAACACCATGCTCATCATGAGGAAGCTCATGATGATCTGGATTGCATAGCTGGAGAACACGACCATGTTGGAGAACAGCGTGAGCTTGTCCATCAGGCCCGCTGCATCGATCAGGTAGGCGCCGATCCAATACACGGCGAGCGTAAGGCCGTTCATCACAGTGTTCATAAGCGGCATCATGATCGACATGGCTCGGTTGGTGTACAGCTGGGTGTCAGTCAGGTCTTCGTTCGCCTTGTCGAACTTGCTCTGCTGGTAGTCCTCGGCATTGTAAGCACGCACCACGCGCAGACCGGTGAGATTCTCGCGCGCGACGCGGTTGATGTTATCGGTGAGGGTCTGCATGCTCTTGAACTTGGGCACGACCTTCACCATGATGAGCGCGACGCAGCCGAGCACGATTGCGGTAGCGATTGCGGTGGCGATGGACCATTCGGTGCCCTTGCCGGCGATCTTGAAGATCGCCCAGATGGCCATGACAGGTGCTTGCACGAGCATGAGCAAGCCCATGGTGATGAACATCTGGATTTGCGTCACATCGTTGGTGGAACGCGTGATGAGGCTGGCTGTGGAGAACTTGTTCATCTCCTCCAGGCCGAAAGATTCCACGCGCCTGAATTGCAACGAGCGCAAGCGCTGGGTGAAGGATGCACCCACGCGCGCGGTGATGAAGCCCACCACCACCGTGGTGATCATGCTGCCGAACGCAACGCCCAACATCTTGCCACCGGCCACCCATACGTCATGCATTTCGCTGCCAGGGGTTTCCACGATGGTGGTGATGTCAGACATGTAGTCGGGCAGCTTGAGCTGCAGATACACGCCGGCAATGATGAACAGGAAGCCTATGAATAATTGGAACCACTCGGCTTTCGAGAGGTATTTGCAGATTCGTATCACGATCATGCCTTTCTGGTGTTTGCGGTATCGAGCGCGATGGAGTCAGTTGCACCCGATGGGAATCAAGTAATCCTTGAACTCGAAAAAGATGAAGTCATCGCTCGATGGAGTTTTCGGTATCCACAGAACTTGTGGAGTCCGCGGTATCGTTCGTGGGATGTGGTGCGGATGCACGCTTGAGCGGCGAGGTGAGTTCCGCATGACGCTGTTCGTACAGGTCTGCCACGTCGGATTCATCTGGAGCAGGCTGACCAGGTATGCGCAGGCTCATATAGGCGAGAAATTCAGCCATCAGCATCAAGAATTCTTCGGATTTCTCGCTGCCCATGTGGTCGAAAACCCATTCCATACTGTCGTCCACAGCCTTGCGATGACTATCAATGAATTGAAAACCTTCATCGGTGAGCGCTACGACAACGCGGCGTCGGTTGTGAGGGTCAACGGTGCGCGACACCCACCCTTTGGTTTCCAAGGTCTTGAGAATTGCAGAGATACGCGCTGGGCTGTTGCCGGTTGTTTCGGCGAGCTCCCCAGGTGTGCCAGTGCCATGATCGAACAGATAACGCATCACAAAGGCTTCCCCACGATGCGACATGCTCATGTTCTTCGTCATGATCGGACGGGCACGGCACATCAATCTGAAAAGAAATTGACGTTCCTCATTGCGATCCATCGAGATTGCTCCTTTCACCCATCCTGACAAGTCAGTTGTGGGCCCCTGCCGGTGCAGCTCCTTGGTCTCGGGATTCGTTCTCTTGAGCGGCCACACGGCCGACTGCAATACCGCAAACTCCATGTGACGTTTATGAGGGATATGCATATCCGCAAGGGCTGTGGTAGACGAACTGTCGGGACGACGATTGACTATTCACGCCATGCACTTTTTATATCGTGCATTATTTATAGTGTTTACTATTTCGCATGTCAAATTGAACACAGCGTGTCAGGTGAAGATATTGTGAAGATTGGAGCCGCTATTCACAACATTGTGAAAGCAACAGGACCCATGAGAGATTTAATCACCCAACGTAGAAATGTGGTTGACGGTATCAATACCGTCAACCACACAATACGAATGATGAAACCTCACCAGAGTCTAGGCATCGACATCCCCTACGGTCGTTTGGCGATGATGGTGTCAAGTGCCACGTATAGGCTGTCGAGCAATTTTCGGCTCTCCCGTGCCACCTGTGTGCCTGCCTCCGTCAGACAATACACACCTTCATCCTCTCGCCTGTCCACCAGATTGTCGTCAACAAGGGAATTGAGCGTCATCGACAGCATACGATCGCTAATACCGGAGATCTTTTCGCGGAACTGGCCAAAATGCATATCGCCATCCAGCAGCGCCACAAGCACGAGAATGCTCCACCGACGCGTGACGTCGTTGAGCAGTTTGCGCGACGGACACTGATCGGAAAAAGCGTTGAAATGGTGCGGGTTTGCATAAGTTGCTGTATCTGGCATGCCATCTATTCTAAACGCGACACGCTGATTTTACTAACATCGTGTAAGTGCTATAGTGAAGCCATCGCTAACAGAGTGTTAGTACCGCGGAGCGAAGTGCGCAACGGCTCGAACAGCCGAAGCAATCACACGCTTAAATGGCACGTCACAGTAGGGTTCATTCCATACCGTGAAACACACGCGATACGCAACGAACCGTCAGGCTTTGCCTCGCCACCTCACGATTCGGGACACAAGCCACACAATTGAATACCACAAACCACACAACAGCAATCCAACAAGGAGCAATTATGGCAACTGTGACTATCTTCGGCAAGGGCAACATGGGCTCGGCGATCAAGGGCATCCTCGAGGACGGCGGCGCCACCGTGCAGGCACTCGACTCCCATGACGAGAACCCCACGATCGAGGGTTCCATTGTTATTCTTGCGGTGCCGTACCCTGCACTGGCATCCATCGCCAAGCAGTACGGCGACCAGCTCGCCGGCAAGACCGTCGTCGACATCACCAACCCGCTCGACTTCTCCACCTTCGACTCCCTCGTAGTGCCCGCGGACTCCTCCGCCGCCGCCGAGCTCCAGGCCCTGCTCCCGAACTCCCACGTGCTCAAGGCCTTCAACACCGTGTTCGCCGCGAACATCGCATCCAAGAAGACCGGTGACGCCCAGACGACCGTGCTTGTCGCAGGTGATGACGACGACGCCAAGGCCGAGTTCATCGACCTGGTAAAGGCCGGTGGTCTTGACGCCATCGACGCGGGCGCCCTCAAGCGCGCCCGCGAACTCGAGGCCATGGGCTTCCTGCAGCTCGTGCTCGCTGTGCAGAAGAAGCTCAGCTTCACCGCTGGCTTCGCCATCTACAAGTGAGCTACACAACCGGCAGTAGCGTTCCCCAACCCCCGGTAATCACAATCGATCCGAACCCGGACCACACGCAACCAAGAGCGTGCGCATGCCAGCACCCCACTGACATGCGCACGCCTATGAAGGAGCGTGGTGCAAACACAACCGCTCGGCAGTGCTCGCACCACGCCCCTTCCGTATTGCCGTTCCAGACGCTGCGGTCATCATGCAATGCTGCATGGATGCCGCGAACGGATATCGCACGCTATGCTCCATGCACGGATGCCACATCGAGATGCCACACACCGGCGTGCAGGAACTGGTACTGGCATCACCATGCGGCGGCTATCTCAGACCCAGCCGTTCTCGGCACCGCCTGCTGGCTGATCACCTACGCCGATGAGATCCATGATGCGCTTGAGGTCCGCCTCCGACGAGAACGTGATCTCAATCTTGCCCCTCTTGCGGGTGCCGTGGATATCCACTTTCGTCTCGAAGCGGTCTTCCAAGCGCTTGAGCTCATCAGAACCTTGCCAGATGGATGGCTTCGCCTTGCGATGCTGCTTCGTCTCGGCGCCGTTCTTCATCGCTACGATTTCCTCAGCGCTACGCACCGAGAGACCTTCCGCAATGATGCGGTTGGCGAGTTGTTCCATCTGCTTAGGGTCGCTCAATGCCAGCAAAGCACGCGCATGACCTGCGGACAGCACACCTGCGGCAACCTTCTTCTGTACCGAGACAGGAAGCTGAAGCAAGCGAAGCGTGTTGGTGATTTGCGAACGCGACTTCGACACAGACTGCGCAAGCTGTGCCTGGGTGATGTGGAAGTCATCGATCATCTGCTGGTAGGCAGCCGCTTCTTCCAGCGGGTTCAATGCCACGCGGTGCAGGTTCTCGAGCACCGCATCACGGAGCATGTCGTTATCGGAAGTGGTGCGTACCAATGCCGGAATCTTGTCGAGACCGGCAATCTTCGCGGCGCGCAGCCGTCGCTCCCCCATGATGAGCTCATAAGGTGCAGTCCAGTTGTCTCGCGTGCGCACCACCACTGGCTCCAGCACGCCGACTTCCTTAATGGAATCGGCAAGCTCGCGCAGGTCGTCTTCGTCAAAGATTGTGCGAGGCTGATGCTCGTTCGGCGCGATGCTGTCGAGCGGCAGCTCCGTGTAATACGCGCCATTGAGCGGCGTGAAATCCTTACCGTCCTTCGAAGCGTTGCCCGGCACAGAGCCGTTTCCAGATTCGGTGGTTGAGGACGCACCGTTCATGGATTCTTGGGCGGCATCCGAAGCCTGTCGTCCTTGGCTCGCTGCGTGCGAATCCGCTACGTCTGCTGAAGCAGAATCGCCCTCACGAAACGCAGCGCCACGCGACTTTGAATCAGGCACACTCGAATCAGACTTGTTGGAATCAGACTCGGTTGCTTTGGCTTCTCCGGAAGCATCGGCATTCCGCGACTCCGCCTCCTGCTTCTTCTTCCTCGCTGGGATATCGTCATCACTATCAAGTCCGAAGAACAAGTCCGCAGGATGAAGGGAATCGACCAGCGACGGAATCTTCGGCCGCTGCGACTTCTGATGCTTCTCAAATGCCGACTGATTCTCGTGTTTCTGCGCGTCATCGTCCGACGTTTCACGTGAAACATGATTTGTCACTGCTGCGGCATCGCTACTGGTCGTCGATGCCACGGTCGTTGCATTTGACGCAGGGATATTGCGCGACGTTTCACGTGAAACATCAGCAGTGCGCGGAATCGGTGGAAGCAACGGATTAACAGAAGCTACACCATTCTGATTATTCTGCGCCTTGGGAGCATCCTGCTGAAGAGTAGGAAACAGCGAGCCAAGGCCCTTGCCGAGACGTGAATGCGAACTCACTCCATCCTCCTTCTCAGTTTCCCAGCATCTTCATGACTTTGTCGGAACGCTTCGCGATCTCTAGCGCAGCCTCACGATACGCAACCGTGCCAGGCCCCTTCGGATCATAGGTGATGGCCGTCTCGCCAAAGCTCGGAGCCTCGGCGAGCTTTACCGAGGAGGGAATGTAAGTCTTCAAAATCACATCGGGGTAATGCTCAGCAAGCTGCTCATACACATTCTTGCTCAGCACAGTGCGACGATCATACATCGTGACAAGCATTCCCGAAATGATGAGGTGCGGGTTCACACCATTCTGTGCAGCTTCGATGCTAGAAACCAGCTGAGAGAGGCCCTCAAGGGCGTAGTACTGAGCCTGCACGGGGATGATGACCTCATGCACAGCACCCAGCGCATTGAGCACCAATAGGCCGATGCTTGGAGGGCAATCGATGGCGACATAATCGTAATGTTTGGAGCTGGACTTCAAATATGCATCCAAAGTATCGCGCAGCAGGAACCAGCGATCATCAAGATCTGCGATTTCCAATTCGGTGCCACTAAGCGACAGGGTGCTCGGGACCACATCCAAGGTGTCGAAATGATCGGATTTTTGCAATGCATCTTGCATGGGGATGCGCTTCTCGATCACATCGTAGATGGATGGCGTGCCCACTGGATGGGGAATGCCAAACGCCGAGGACGCATTGCCCTGAGGATCCAGGTCAATGAACAGCACATTCATGCCTGCCTCAGCCCAGGCGGCGGCAAGGTTCACAGCTGTGGTCGTCTTGCCGACGCCACCCTTCTGATTGGCGAAAGCAATCAGTCGCGTCTGCTTGGGCTTGGGGAAGGTCTGTTCATCCAACTTCTCCTGCGCCAGGTGGCTTTGTGCAAGCTCTCCCCCGACCCCGGAGGAAGAGTTACCGAAAATGCGGCTCAGCACCTCGGATGCTGTTTCGAAATGCTCGCCGGCATCCGATGTTTCACGTGAAACGTCTGCCATCAATCCTCCCTGATCAGCAGTGGTGGAAATCGTCAATACAAAAACTCATGCCATAAGGCTCTACACCAATAATGGCCGAGCAGTGACCCTTTTCGCAAGCTGAAACAGCCAATGTGGATAACTGTTGCCGCGAAAATCACTTATCCACAGCTAGTGTAATCAACAACCCGCCATGACACCGCGCTCTCTCGGAATCTGCGGAAAAGAAAAAGCCCGGATGGAGATATCCGGGCTAATCAGAGAGATGAAGAAGAAAAAGGGGATTCATTTATGAGAAGGGAGAAATCTTCTCGGCCAGCTAAGCTGGCTGATTCACAGTAAACCCACCGAACCTTAGTGTTCCCACGGCGTTTCGCTGTGAAAAACCTTAGAATCTCAACACGCCCGAAACCCACAGGCGCGCAGCATACCGAATTGTATTGCTCTCACCGGCAAACAAGGCATCCAACCCCTCGCAGGCGTAACCCTGACAGGTGTGTACCCACAGGTGCGCAACCTTCATTAGCATCGCGAGCAATTCCCCAAGCCTCCCTGCCCCTCCCTGCCCCTCCCTGTCCTGCCCTGCCCCTTTCCTTTCCTTCCCTGCCCTACCCGTACTGTACTGCCCCGTCCATTCCCGATGTAAGCAGTACAGATCTCGGCACGCCATCGCGTCTGCACCACAATTACCCCATTACCTCATCACCTCATCACCTCATCACCTCACTCACCATCCGCCTCAGCAAGAATCAACACACGCCCTTCACATCGCGCACTCTCACTCTCCTCACCCCGGCCACCCCACAGATATGCCCAAAGCCTCAAATGTTTCACGTGAAACACCCGCGCACGCTCCCACGTTTCACGTGAAACATCACTCTCGAAATGCCGCACTCATTCTGTGAAAAGTCGCTCCAACTCCTCAATCAAGAACGGCATATCCGTCCATGGCGCGTAATCAAGCTCCGTTGCAAGTGACTTTGTTTTAGTTTGTCGCTTGCATGGTCTCGTTGCCGAGGCCAGCTCCAAGTCCCATGTGGCTTGCGCCACGGCTTGGTTCACGTTTCACAGGGGCGTGCGAGGCATGGGGCGGATTACTCCGTCCC
>JAQXZM010000018.1 GCA_029227215.1 Bifidobacteriaceae bacterium
CGAGACGGCCCAGGTAGTCGGAGGCGTCGATGTTGGTCACGTGGGCCTGCAGCGGCGCGCCCTCCTCGTACTCCGGGGCGGGGATGTTCTTCAGGATGCACTCGAACAGCGGCTCGAGGTTGTCGTTGTCCGGCAGGGCACCGTCGGCGGGCTGGTTGACGGACGCATAGCCGGCCTTCGCCGCGCAGTAGATGACCGGCAGGTCGAGCAGGGAGTCGAGGTCGAGGTCCACGCCTTCCTCGGTCACGTCCTGCGCCAGGCCCAGCAGCAGGTCGGAGGTCTCGGAGACGACCTCGGAGATGCGGGCGTCGGGGCGGTCGGTCTTGTTGATGCACAGGATCACCGGCAGCTTGGCCTCGAGCGCCTTGCGCAGCACGAAGCGGGTCTGCGGCAGCGGGCCCTCGGATGCGTCGACGAGCAACACGACGCCGTCGACCATCGAGATGCCGCGCTCCACCTCGCCGCCGAAGTCGGCGTGGCCGGGGGTGTCGACGACGTTGATGGTGATGCCGTCGGGCTCGCCCATCTTGGCGGCGAGCGGGCCGGTGTAGCGCACGGCGGTGTTCTTGGCGAGGATGGTGATGCCCTTCTCGCGCTCGATGTCACCGGAGTCCATGACGCGGTCAGGCACTTCCTCACGCTCGTTGAACACGTGGGATTGCTGGAGCATTGCGTTGACGAGCGTGGTCTTGCCGTGATCAACGTGTGCCACGATTGCCACCTTGCGAATGTCCGAGCGAACAGCCATCTGTACCTCTTTCTGATTCCTGCGCCGCTTGCGTGATGCATGATGCATGGGATGCGCTCCCCCGCCTCGATGCTGCGGCGAGGTGTCTCGCCGGCATCGCGCCGCGCTGCAAGCGCAGTGCAGCCTTGGAAAGGAGCGTCGGTGCTTTCCCGGAAAGATGTTTGCCGGGTCATGTCAGGTCTTGTTAAACCACTGCGATTGTAAGCGTGCGGCGCGACACGGGGCGGCGTTCGCCGGCGGATGAATGGCGAACGCATGGCAAACACACCGCGAAATCCTGCTTAATCCTTGCAACTCCAAGTGTTGTGCATCTATTATATTACTTAATAATACAGAACCCCTCATTTTGGCTAGTTTTCTTGCTAACCTAGGCGGTATGCCTACAGATTTGCTTGGACGCGAATACGAAACCTTCCCGGCCCCCCGCAAGCTCGACAGCCACGGGCCGGCGACCATCATCGCGATGTGCAACCAGAAGGGCGGCGTGGGCAAGACCACGTCGTCCATCAACATCGCCGGTGCCCTGAGCCAGTACGGGCGCCGCACGCTCATCGTCGACTTCGACCCGCAGGGCGCCGCCACCGTGGGCCTGGGCATTAACGCCAACGACGTCGACAAGACCGTGTACACCGCGCTGTTCGACACCTCGATGGACGTGCACGACGTCGTGATGCACACGCGCTTCCCCGACCTCGACATCATCCCGGCGAACATCGACCTGTCCGCCGCCGAGGTGCAGCTGGTGACCGAGGTGGGCCGCGAGCAATGCCTGGCGAGCGCGCTGCGCCCGCTGCGCGACGAATACGATTGCATCATCATCGACTGCCAGCCGTCCCTCGGCCTGCTCACGGTCAACGCCCTGACCGCCGCGGATGGCGTCATCATCCCCGTCGCCGCCGAGTACTTCGCGCTGCGAGGCGTGGCGTTGCTCATGCAGTCCATCGACAAGGTGAAGTCGCGCATCAACCCCGACCTCAAGGTCTACGGCGTGCTCATCACGATGTACACGCACACGCTGCATTCCGAGGAGGTCATGCAGCGCATCTACGAGGCGTTCCGCGGCAAGGTGTTCCACACGGTCATCTCCCGCTCCATCAAGCTGCCGGACGCCACCGTCGCCGCCGCCCCGATCACCATGTATGCGCCGCAGCATCGCACCGCGCTCGAGTACCGCGAGGCGACGCGCGAGATCATCGCCCGCGGCATCGTCGCGTAGCTGCGCGCGATTGCAACGCGCACCACGCGCGCATCGCACGCGCATCAGAGGTATTTCGAATATCACTATTTTTGAATATCACTCTGTGGGTATTCACTGATTGGCATTGATTGACTGACATGGCACAGCAGGTCTTGGGGAATGCAACCGTCGCCGACCGTCTGGCGGACGCCCGGCAGCAGGCGACGGAGGACGGCGGCACCGCGGATTCGCAGTTCGCGGTGTCCCTTTCCGCATACCAGGGGCCGTTCGACGTGTTGCTTTCGCTCATCTCGCAGCGCAAGCTCGAGCTCACCGAGATCTCGCTGGCGCAGATCACCGGCGAGTTCATCGACTATGTGCGCGGGCTCGACGCGTCGAACGGCGCGGAGGAGACGAGCGCGTTCATCGACGTGGCGTCGATCCTCATCGAGGCGAAGTCCGCGGCGCTGCTGCCCCATGACGAGCAGCAGGCGGCCGCCGACGAGCAGACGCTCGAAGCATTGCGCGAGCGCGACCTGCTCTTCGCCCGGCTGTTGCAATACAAGGCGTTCAAACAGGCCGGCGAGGACTTCCGCGCACGGTTCGCGGCCAATGCCGGACGATTCCCCCACCCTGGCGTGCTGGATCCGGCGCTGGCGTCGCTGCTGCCCGAGCTCGTGTGGACGGTGACGCCCACCGAGCTGGCGCAGATCGCGGCGCGTGTCATCGCCAACGCGCCGGCGGGCCATGTGAGCGTGCGGCAACTCCATGTGCCGCTCGCCGATTTGCGCGAGCAGGCGGCGATCGTGCGCGAGAAGCTGCGTGCCGCCGGCGACAAGGTGGATGTGACGTTCACCGACCTCGTGGCGGATACCGCGACGCGCGGCGAGATCGTGGCGCGGTTCATGGCGTTGCTCGCGTTCTTCAAGCAAGGCGTGGTGCAGTTCAAGCAGGCGGGGCCGTTCGAGCCGCTCCATGTGCGGTGGGTGAGCGAACGCGAAAGCGAGGACGAGGCGATGATCGCCCGCATCGACACCGCCGATTTCGACCCGGGCAGTGCTGATTCGGGCAGCACGGAGGCGGAGGCAGACCAATGACAGACGAATCACCAAGCAATGCCCAGTCGGGCTCCTCTACCTCGTTCGACGAGCCGCAGCTCAATCTGAGCGCCGAGGATGTGAAGCCGGCGATGGAGGCGATCCTCATGGCGACGGACGAACCGCTCCATGCCGCGGATTTCGCGCGGGTGCTCGGCTGCCCCGTGGAGGAGGCGAGCCGGCTGCTCGACGAACTTGCGCAGGAATACGACGAGCAGGGACGCGGATTCGAGCTGCGGCGCACTGCGCGCGGCTGGCAGTACGCAAGCCGCGGCAGGTTCGAGCAGGTGGTGGGCCGTTTCGTGACGGATGGCCAGACCGCGAAGCTCTCGCAGGCGGCGTTGGAGGCACTGGCGATCATCGCCTACAAGCAGCCGGTGACGCGCGCCCAGGTGGCGGCGATCCGCGGCGTGAACTCCGATGGCGTGATCCGCTCGCTCAGTGTGCGCGGCCTCATCCGCACGATGGGCGAAGACGAGGAATCCCATGCGACGCTGCTGGGCACGTCCGCGCTGTTCTTGGACTACATGGGCGTCGAGTCGCTTCAGCAGCTGCCACCGCTCGCGCCGTTCCTGCCGTCGCAGTCCGCGGCGAATTCCGACGATGCGGCGCAGTGGGAGCAGCGCAGCTAGCGGCATGAGCAACCACCAGCGGCATCAGCTGCGGCCGGTCACCGTGCGCGCGGATGGCTCATCACATATGTCTCGATGAGCGTCTGCGGCGTGACGTGCGTGTAGATCTGCGTGGTGGTGACGGACGCGTGACCGAGCATCTCCTGCACGGTGCGCACGTCGGCGCCGCCCTGCAGCAGGTGCGTGGCGCAGCTGTGGCGCAGCGTATGCGGGTGGATGGGCTTCGTGATGCCGGCGCGGGCAGCGCAGTCGCGCACGATCTCCCACACGGATTGGCGGGAGATGCGCGCTCCCCGCTTGTTGAGGAACACGGCTTGCAGCTCCGGCGCCTTGCTGCGCGCCCGCGCCTGGAGTTCCGGCCTCGCGATGCCCAGATACATGCGCATCGCCGCCACCGCATAGGAACCCATCGGCACGAGCCGCTGCTTGCTGCCCTTGCCGGTCACGCGCGCCAGGCGTTCGTCCATGTCCATGTCGGTCAGGTCCAGTCCCACGGCTTCGCTTACGCGGCAGCCGGTGGCATACAGGAATTCGAGCAGCGCACGGTCGCGCAACGCCACCGGGTCGGGGCCCTGTCCCGCCGCCTCCGCCGCACCGTCGCGATACGCATCGTCGGGGCACGAGGCCTGGAGCAGGCGTTCCACTTCGTCGATCGTCAGCACATCGGGCAGGTCCTGGGCGGCTTTCGGCGGGCGCACCCCGAGCGTGGGGTCGGATCCGGTCACGCCTTCCGAAATGGCGAAACGGTGCAGCTCCCGCACGGCAGAGAGCCGGCGCGCCACCGAGTGAGGCGCCTCCCCTGCCAGGGATGCGATGAAATCCTCCACATCGGTGCGTTGCACACCCCCCAGCGAATCGATGCCCCGGGCATGGAGGAAGTCCTGGTATTTTGCCAAATCCGAACGGTAGGCGAGCTGCGTGGCGTGCGCCAGGCCCTTCTCCACCGCCACGAAGCCAAGGAAACGGTTGATGAGCGTGGCGACATCATCACGCGCGGCATCACGCTGACGCACAGCGCCGCGCGGCGGCATGGCCTGCCCGCTCATGCAGCCGCCACGGTGTGGGACGCGACACCATTCGATGCATTGCCGACGGCGCGCTGCGTGTGCTGCGCATCCACGCCCTGTGCTCCATCACCATCATGCAGCGCCCGTGCCACGTCGCGCACGATCGCCACGGGCTCCAGCCCGTTGCGGCGCATGACCTCGGCGGGGTCGAAGCGGTCGATGAATTCCTTGGCGAAACCGTAGGTGAGCACGCGCATCGGCGCATTGCCATAGAACGCGGCGACCTTCTGCCCGAAGCCGCCCGAGAGGATGCCGTCCTCCAGGGTCACCACGACCTGATGGTCGCGCTGCAAGCTGGCGAGCAGCTGCGAGTCGATGCCGGAGACGAACAGCGGGTTGATGAGCGTGGAATCCACGCCAAGCGTGCGCTGCAGCTGTTCGGCGACCTGCTCGCCCAAGTGGTAGAAGTCGCCGGCGGCGATCACCGCCACGCCACTGCCCTGATGCGTGACCTCGAAGCGGTTGGTCTGCGAGTAATCCGTGCGCACCGGGCGATTCCCGGAATGGCGGATCTCCCCTGCCGGGATGCGGATGGCGACCGGCCCTGCGGTCTGCGCCACCGCCCAGTCCATCATCGCGTCCAGCTCCTCCACCGTGGTGGGCGCCAGGTAGGTGAGGCCGGGGATGTTGCCGATCATCGCGATATCGAACAAGCCCAGGTGGGTCACGTCGTTCCAGCCCCAGATGGAGGCGTTGCCGATGCAGAACGTCGCGGGCGAGCCGTTCATGCACACGTCCTGCATCATCTGGTCATAGGTGCGTTCGAGGAAGCTCGAGTACATGCCGACGACCGGCTTGCCGCCCGCCTTCGCCATGCCCGATGCCATCGAGACGGCCTGCTCCTCGGCGATGCCCACGTCCACGAGCTGCCGGCCCGCCTGGGCGCGGCGGTCGGGCGTGAAGTCGAACACGGTGGGCGTGGCGGCGATGATGCCCGTCACCTCGGGGTCGCGGCGCATCATGCGCAGCAGCTGGTCGCCGGTCTCCGTGAGGTAGGTGCAGCGGCTGGGGCGCAGCGCCTCGCCGGTCTTCTCGTCGAACGCGGCGTGCCAGTGCCAGCCCTCCTGGTCGCGCTCGGCGGGTCCGTACCCCTTGCCCTTGCGGGTGTGGATGTGCACGACCACGGGGTGATCGATGTCTTTGACGGATTCAAATGCCTCGATGAGGGCATCGATGTCGTTGCCCTTCTCCACATAGCGGTAGTCGAGCCCCAGCGCGGTAAATGGGTTCGCCGGGCTCGTGCCATTCGATTCGCGCAGCCTCGCGAGGCTGCGATACAAGCCGCCGTGGTTCTCGGCGATGGACATGCCGTTGTCGTTGACGACGATGATCATGTTGGAATCCAGCTCGCCGCCCACGTAGTCGAGCCCTTCCATCGCCTGCCCGCCGCTCAGCGCGCCGTCGCCGATGACGGCGATGATGTTACCGCCGCCGTGGCGCATGTCGCGGGCCTTGGCAAGTCCGCTCGCCAGCGAGATGGACGTGGACGTGTGGCCGGTGCGGAACAGGTCGTAGTCGCTTTCGGTCGGCTCGGTGTAGCCGGAGACGTCACCGTACTTGCTTTCGTCGAGGAACGCCGCCTTGCGGCCGGTGAGCATCTTGTGCGTGTAGCTTTGGTGGCTCACGTCGAACACGATCTTGTCTTCCGGGCCTTGGAACACGCAGTGGAGGGCGATCGTGGCCTCCACGAAGCCCAGGTTCGGCCCCACATGGCCGCCGCGGCGTGACAACTTGTGGATGAGGGCGCGCCGGATCTCGGAGGCCAGGGCGACCCGCTGCTCGCTGCTCAGAGCGAGAAGGTCATGCGGTCCGTCGATTGTCTCGAGATACATCAGTCAAGCCCCTTTCGGTGTCCACGGGTAGCTTACACGCCCAATCTGCCGATGAGCGCCCCCAACCGGCGATTGCGGCAGAAACAAGGCAGAATCTTCGCAAAATCTTCGCATTCGACACGCCCGGGCGATGCTGTGTCTTTCAGGGAACTGCCGCGCTGTCGAAAGCGCCGCCGCCCGACGCAGTGCCGTTCAAAGCCTTGATTTTCCAAGCTTTGTCTATTGTAATCGCACCACGGAATGATGCAGAGGCTCTGGCGCCTGCTGGCATGCAAGAAGGCCTGCACGCATCGGGAATCCCGAGCACAAGAAAACCCCGCATCAACGGATGCGGGGTTATTCAAGTGCTGAGCCGAATTCACTGGAATTCAGCGGTGCCGATCAAGCTCAGGCAGCGACCGGAGCGTTGACATCCTCGGGCAGAGCGGCCTTGGCCTGCGCCACGATGGCGGAGAAGGCAGCCGGATCGTTCACGGCGAGATCGGCGAGGGAACGGCGATCGAGTTCGATGCCGGCAAGGCGCAGACCCTGGATGAAGCGGTTGTAGGTCATGCCCTCGTTGCGCACAGCGGCGTTGATGCGGGAGATCCACAGCTTGCGGAAGTCGCCCTTGCGAGCCTTGCGGTCGCGGAAGTTGTAGTTATAAGAGTGAAGCAGCTGCTCCTTCGCGCGGCGATACAGGCGGGAGCGGGTACCGCGGTAGCCCTTCGCGCGTTCGAGCGTCGCGCGACGCTTCTTGTGGGCCTTGACTGCGCGCTTGACACGTGCCATGTTTGTTCCTCAGCTTTCCTTAAAAATCCGTCTATTCAGTGCGTCGGCGCCAATCACAGGCCGAGCATCGTCTTCATGTTCTTGCTCTGCGGCTGCGCGAGCACGCCATCCTCAGAGAGGTGACGACGCTGGCGAGCGGACTTGTGCTCCAGGTTGTGGCGCATGCCGCAGCCTGCGTGCATGAGCTTGCCGGAACCCGTGACGCGGATTCGCTTGGAGGCGGCGGAGTTGGACTTCATCTTCGGCATTGCTGCCCTCCTTGTTTGTTTCTTCGGTTAGGAAGTGTGTGGGGTCCTGAACCATCAGGACCGTGTGGCGTAAGGCCTGGGTGCGGTTCTGCGCTCAGTGCTTGGCGCTCAGTGCTCCGAGCGACCGCCGCGAGACCTGCCGCCGGAGCGGGAACCGGGCCTGCCGGAACCGTGGCCGGACGAGCGATGCTGCGAGCCGGTATGCGAACCGGAACGCGGAGCGGAGGGGCGGGGTGCATGCGGCTTGGCGGGCTTGGGAGCCTGCGTCGCATCGGATGCCTTGCCGGTTTCCTTCTCCGAACCGTTCTCGGCCGCCTTCTCAGCAACCTCGTGGCTCTCGGCGTGCGTCTCCTCGGCCTTGGTCTCCGCTGCTTCCGCGGGGCGGGATGCCGCTGCCTGCGCGGCGACGGCCTCCACCTGCTCGACGGCTGCCTTGGCTTCGGCGGCTGCCTTCGCCTGGGCGTCCTGCTTGGCGGCGAGACGCGCGGCCTGGCGGGCCTGGCGCTCGGCGCGGGACTCGGCGCCACGGCGCCTCTGCTCGGACTGCGTGTGCACCTTCTTGCCCTTGGGCGCAAGCGTCATGATGATGTTGCGGCCCTCCTGCTTGGGCTGGGACTCGATGGTGCCGTAATCCTCCACCTCGGCGGCCAGGCGGCGCAGCAGCTCGACGCCGCCGATGGGGCGGGACTGCTCGCGTCCGCGAAGCATGATGGTCACCTTGACCTTGTCGCCACCGGAGAGGAAGCGGATCACATGACCCTTCTTCACCTCGAAATCGTGGTCGTCGATCTTCAGGCGGAAACGGATTTCCTTGATTTCGGCGGTGCTCTGGTTGCGGCGGGCCTCACGAGCCTTGATCTTCTCGTTGTACTTGAACTTGCCGTAATCGATGAGCTTTGCCACGGGCGGCTTGGCGTTAGGCGCGACCTCGACGAGATCGAGATTTGCCTCACGCGCAAGGTTCTGGGCCACGGAGGTGGCGATGACGCCGACCTGCTCGCCCTTGGGGCCGATAAGGCGCACCTGCGGAACGCGAATCTCCTCGTTTATGCGTGGTTCGTCGCTGATGATAACTCCAATCCTCGTTGCGTTCGGATTGGTTGGGATTCTTCGAGCTGCCGCTCCCCTACCCTGAAGTCTTGCAAGCATTCGAATCATGCGCGCCACATTGTTGCGTTCCGGCTGCGTGCTCTATTGCCGCAGCGTGGCGCAACGCGTTCGGAAACGTGCATCGCGACCCTAAATTCACGCGAGTCGCACACCACGAGCCAACACCGACGACGCATGTCACGGCGTGTGCTCACGTTGTTTCCGATGGCGTCTGCGATGGTCGCGTGAATGCTGACCATCTGCCATGACCCGAAACCTCCAGGGCTTCCAGGTGGGACGGGCAACCGCGTGGGATGCCAATCAATCCGCTTTCTTGATTTCTCAAGCCTTGAGTAGTTTACCACACCACCACCCCGGCGTGTCGCGCATCATTGTAAAGGCGGGCCAGCGGCACCATAATGACGCAACGCGCACCGACTTGATCGACGGCGGCAAAACCATTATCATAGACGTGTCACAAGCAAACATTTGTTCGATTGCGGGGTTTCGATGACGGACAGCATCAAGGTTGCCGAGCTATTCGCCGGTGTCGGCGGGTTCCGACTGGGGCTCGATGGGTACTCGAACCCTGAGCACCCCGAATTCACGCTTCCGCCTGCAGGTCCGTTCAGGACCGTGTGGGCGAACCAGTGGGAACCGGACGGCAAGGAATCCCGCCAGTTCGCGTGGCGTTGCTACGAGAAGCGTTTTGGCGAAGGCAGCTGCGTGAACGAAGACATCAAGGTCGTGCTTGACCAATACGAAAACGGCGAGCGCAGCATTCCGGATTTCCAAATGCTCGTCGGCGGCTTTCCCTGCCAGGATTATTCCGTGGCGAAGCCACTGGCAAAGGCTGGTGGAATCGAAGGCAAGAAGGGCGTGCTGTGGTGGCAGATTTATCGCCTGCTCCAAATGCGCAAGCCCAAGTACGTGCTGTTGGAGAACGTCGACCGTCTGCTCAAGTCCCCCGTCAAGCAACGCGGGCGTGACTTCGCCATTATCCTCTCGTGCTTCGCTGCACTGGGCTATTCCGTGGAATGGCGCATCATCAACGCCGCCGACTATGGCATGCCCCAACGCCGTCGTCGTGTCTATATATATGCGGTAGACACACAGCATCGCTGGGATTTGCAGGACCGGCTCACCGCGAGCGGCGTGGAAGCACGCGCGTTCCCGATTGACACCGATTCCCTTACGGATGTCAAGACATTCCCCATCCCCACCGATCCATACGAGGCGACGCAGAATTTCGGCAAAGGCGACAAGGTATCGAAATTCGCCAATGCCGGAGTGATGCAAAACGCCACCGTATACACCGCACGTGTGGAAGCGAACTGGCATGGCACGCCCACGGTGCTGGGCGACATCATCGTGCCGGACGACGAGGTGCCCGAGCAGTACTTCATTCCCGCCGACAAGCTTGACAAATGGCGGTATTTCAAGGGCGCCAAGCACGAGAACCGCATTGCCGCGAACGGTCACCCCTATGTGTATTCCGAAGGGGCGATGGACTTCCCCGATAGCCTCGACAAACCGGCCCGCACCATCCTCACCGGCGACGGAGGGGCTGGCGCCAGCCGTACCAAGCATGTGGTGCAGACCAAGGACGGACGCTACCGCCGCCTTGTGCCGGACGAACTCGACCAAGTGCAGATGTTTCCCAAGGGCTGGACGAATTCCGGCATGAGCGACAGTCAGCGTGCTTTCTGCATGGGTAACGCGTTGGTCGTAGGTATCCCGCACGCCATCGGCGCAATCATCGCGCAGGACGCCGCTGCAGGCGCCGACTGAATGACTGTTGGCAGCGCAAAAGCGCCATAGGCGGAATGCCCGAGACACGCCGGTGGAAGAATGACCAACGATTCTTCCACCGGCGTTATCCATGCATTGCAACGCGCGTAAGAAAAGGGGGACTCCGAATCGGCGGAGATACGATTCACAAATCCACCATGTCACACGGCATGGAAGGTATCGTGGTCGTAAACGCATGAGAAACAGAGGGACACGAGAACCACAGGAACCAACAGCCGAAGGGAGCAAACCATGACCGACAACGACGCCGCCTCGCATCACCAGTTCAGCTCCATCGAGGAAGTGATGGGCAAGTTCTCCGCCGTGGAAGGCAAGACCTTCCGGGAGATCGACCGCACAATGCGCGGGCACAACGCAAAGAACAAAGGCAGGCTCGGGCAAATCGTCGAGGAATCCGTGCTGGGCTACGGCATCAACTCCGACAAGAATCCCGACATCGTGGCGGGCGGTGTCCCCTACGAGCTGAAGGTCACGCCCCTCAGGCATGTGCGCGGCGGCACGGTATCCGCCAAGGAGCGCCTCGTCATCGACATCATCAACTACATGAGCATCGTTGCCGAGCATTTCGAGAACTCCGCCTGCTGGAACAAGGCGCAGCGCATGCTCGTCGTCTACTACTACGATGACCGCACCGACAAGGTGAAGCAGTCCCCTCTCGACTGCGAAATCGAAGAATGCACACTCATGACGTTCCCAGAGGAGGATCTGCGCATCATCCGCGCGGATTGGCAGAAAATCCATGACACGATTGCCAGCGGACACGCGGACACCTTGAGCGAATCCGATACCGATTATCTTGCAGCGTGCACGAAAGGCGCATCGAAAAACACGCTGCGCGACGCGCCCGCACCTGCTGGCTCGCCTTCTCCCACGATTCGTGCCAAGCAACGCGCGTTCAGTCTCAAAGCGAGCTACATGACCGCCACCATCAGGCGTCTCATCGCACAACGCAGCACGCAAGAACGCCTTGCGCTCACCGCTGACCAGACGTTGGATTCGTTTGTAGGCTCGCGCATGAAGCCATTCATCGGCATGCCGCTTCGCAACGTTGCCACGCAATTGGGCGTCAATACCGAAAACAGTGCGAAATCCTTCAATTCGCTGGTTGCACTTCGCATGCTCGGAATACAAGGCAAAAGCGTCGCCGACGTGGAGCAATTCGAGAAGGCGAACGTCACCCAGCTCAAGACCTCGCTCATCTATGCGGATGGTCTGCCCAAAGAGCATATGTCGTTCCCCGCCATCACACAGGAACAATGGAACGAGCTCGCCAATCCTGCGATTGAGTGGGAGGACTCGTTCGTCCATGATTTCTTCGAGGAGAACAAGTTCCTCATCACCGTCTTTGGCATCGACGCACTCCCCAAGGAATCGCCCGACAAGCTCGATGCCACGATTCGTGGGGAATTTCTATGGAACATGCCAGAGCCCGACATCGAGACCTATGTGCGGCCGGTATGGCAGCGCCTCCACGATGTGCTGGTGAGAGGTGAATCCTTTGATTATTACCGTTCGGGCACGGATAAGAAGCTGCCTGGCGCATCATTCAATGGCGTGTGCCACATCCGGCCGCATGGTGCGAACAGTAAAGACACCATCGCTTTGCCCAATGGCGACGTGATTCCCAAGCAAGCGTTTTGGCTGGATCGGCATTACATCGGAAGAATTATCAAGGAGAACCTCGGGCAAACGCTGCATGAGTAATCCACCAGCAGGAGAAGGCAACCTGCAATGGAAAACTGAGGGGTTGCTCCCATTGTGACGGGAGCAACCCCTCAGTCTGTGCCGATTGCATCTACCAGCGGCATGGCACTCGTGCCGCTGCCCGCCCTTACCGGATATACCCCGTGGTGGGGCTGGAGGGGACGGCATGGCCTTCGACCACGGCGCCCAGGCCGCTCAGGTAGGCGGCGCGACCGGCATTGATGGCGTCACGGAATGCGCGCGCCATGAGGGGGATGTTGCCGGCGGAGGCGACGGCGGTGTAGGCCATCACCGCGTCCGCGCCGATCTCCATCGCCTCGCACGCCTGGCTCGGCCTGCCGATGCCGGCGTCCACGATCACCGGCACATGCGCGTTCGCGATGATGACCTCGATGAAGTCGCGCATGCGCACGCCCTTGTTCGAGCCGATCATGGCGCCCAGCGGCATGACCGCCGCCGCGCCCGCCTCCTCGAGGTCATGCGCCGCCAGCGGATCGGGGAACATGTAGGGCATCACCACGAAGCCTTCGTTCGCCAAGATCTCGGTCGCCTTGATCGTCTCGGCGTTGTCGGGCAGCAGGTACTTCTCCTCGCGCTTGATCTCCACCTTGACGAAATCCGTCTGGCACACCTCGCGGGCGAGGCGCGCGATGCGCACGGCTTCCTCCGCGGTGCGCGCGCCCGACGTGTTCGGCAGCAGCGTGATGCCCTGCGGGATGTAGTCGAGCACGCTGTTCTCGTTCGTCTGGGCGCGGCGCAGCGCCATCGTGACGATCTGCGTGCCGGCGTTCTCGATCGTCGCCTTGATGAGGTTCAGGTCATAGCGGCCCGAACCGAGGATGAACCGGGACGTGAACGCGTGCCCGCCCAGCATGAGTGGGATGTCCTCCACCTTGGCGTAGGCACCGTCCCCCACCGGGTTGTGAGCGGTGTAGGCGCCGGAGAGGCGCTCCGCTTCGGCGCGCTCGGCGGCGCTGAGCGGCGCAGGCGCATTCTGGGTGCCCGCTGCTGACGTTTCGGTATCGATGCTCATGCGTCCTCCTCCCCCAGGATGAGCCTGGTGATCATGTTGGACTCGTGGCACGAGACGACGCCCACGCGCGGCGCCATGAGACCGGCGCCCGGCTTCGGCGCGGTCTCGCCGTCGCCGCAGAAGTAGAAGTTTTTCGACACGCGCCTGGTGGAGATGAGGTTGGAGCTGCGGTACCCCGCCATGCCGGAGGCGGCGACGAGCTTCTTGCCGGGGAAGTTCTCGAGCACCGCGTTGACGAGGAACGTCTTGTTTTCCGGCACGTCGAAGCACTCGGCGATGATGTCGTCGTCCGCGAGCAGCTCGCGCACGTTGCTGTCCGTCACCTTCACGTTGTCGACGCGCACGTCGAGGTACGGGTTGATGTTGTAGATGATGGACTTCAGCGCCTCGACCTTGGGCTGGCCCACATGCCATACGAAATACTGCTGTCGGTTGAGGTTCGTCATGTCCACCACGTCGAAGTCGATGAGGTGCAGGTGCCCCACGCCGATGCGGGCGAGCGCGATCGCCGCCGTGGAGCCCAGGCCGCCGCAGCCGCAGATGGCGACGCGGGCGGCGTCGAGCTTGGCCTGGGTGGCCTCGCCATGGCGTTCGAGGAGTGCGTCGCGGATCTCCTTTTCGCTCACGAGTTCCTTGGCATCGAAATGCTCGCCGGCGAATGCGCGGGCGCGCTTGCTGATTTGCTCGGGGGTGGCGCTTGGTGTGAATCCTGGCATCGCTCAGCCTCCCTGCACGAACGACACGATCTCGACCGTGTCGGAGTCCTTGAGCATCGTGGTGGCGCGTTCGGCGCGGGGCACGATGTCGCCATTGAGTTCCACTGCGACGCGGGCGGGGTTGAGGCCGCGGGATTCCACGAGTCCCGCTACGCTGAGCGGCCCGTTGAGGGTTTCGTTGGTGCCGTTGACTTTCATGCGGCGTGTTCCTTCCTGGTGCGGCGCATGGTGACGCCGCCCTGTGATGCCGCTGCCCGAGGCCGGCGGAGGCACTGCCACCACTGCCCTGGCGGGGCCTCGCCACAAGCCGCCGCGGCATGCCCTGCCCAGCATGCCGCGGCGACGGAACCGTGTGCCGGTTCCTCAGGCGCGCATTGAAAAAGGGTCACCGCGGAATCCGTACCCTTGGTGGTGCGCCCCGCGATGACCCTGCATCTGTCTCTCGACGGATCCACCCCTGCTGAAAGTCTCCCTCTCCCCGCTCGTGCACGACGAACGCCCGGACCGCTGACGGCGGCACACCGCGTGCCCGTTGCACGTGTGGGAGGGGATGTGAAAACAGCGCATCGACCGATGCGCTTGATGAGAAAATTCCGATGCAGTGCGCCCGTTCATTGCGCTAGTGCAACAGTGTGATGTAACTGTTTCGTGCAACAGCGCCTTGGCACATGCTGTTCGGCTCGTCCTTACGGCGGCATTATCCGCATCAAGTTCGGTCGAAGCGATTGCTTCCTCTCAGCCTGGATTGGCTCCCGTTGAGTTGTGACCCCAACTGTATCAAACATCGAGCAGCGCGTGTATCGAACACGTTCGACATTCGCTCGGAATCGGTGAAATTCGAACGATGAACGCGGCGTGTCACGGATTGTCAAGCGCGCGGTATCTCGAACACGGTGTTCGCAATACCTCGAACATCGTGCATCTCCATGGGTATTCCGCGCCGTCATCACCGCGCCGTCATCACCGTGCCGTCATCAACGCGCTGCGGCAATCACCCCCGATAATCGCGCCCATGACCATGCTGTCGTGGCCGAGCTATCGTGGAGGCATGAACACACCATCAAGCACTCCGCAACCAGATAGCGCGCAGCAATCCGCCGACGCCCGCCCCGCCGCCAATCGCGACACCACTCGCGAGACCAACCGCGACACTGTGGCGCGATTCCTCGCCTCCGGCCACGGCGACGCGCTGCTGCACCGCCACGAGCTGTTCTGCGAGGACGCCATCAGCGGCCTGTGGACCACGGACTCCGGCTCCCCCGCCTACGCGCAGGGCCGCGACAACATCGCCAAGTACGACGTGTGGAGCTCGCAGCACTTCCCCGATTGGGAATGGTTCAACGTGCGCATCTGGACCACCGACGACCCCGACCAACTGTGGGCGGAGGCGGACGGCAGGGGCACGGTGATCCTGCCCGGCCACGACCCGGTGCATTACGAGAACCACTTCCTCTACTCATTCGAGATGCGGGGCGGCCTCATCGCCCGCGAGCGCGAGTTCATGAACCCCATCGTCGAGATGAAGGCGCTGGGACTGCCCACTCCCACCATCGACCTGGGCGACTTCCCCCAGGCGTGAAAGCGCCAGTTCGGCCGCCAGCAATCCAGCAATAACAGTTCAACGTTCCCCACAACCGCGAAAGGCAATCATGACAACTTCTGCCACCTCCTCGACCATCGAATTCGCCGGCAAGACCGTGCCTCGCATCGGCCTGGGCTGCATGGCCCTCTCCATCGAGGGCCACCCACGCCACGCCACCGCGATCGGCGTCATCCACGCGGCGCTGGACGCGGGCGTGCGCTACCTCGACACCGCGTGGTCGTACTACACGCCGGGTGAGTCCAAGGATTGCGAGGAGTATGGCGAACGCTTGGTCGCCGAGGCGCTGCGCACCTGGGACGGCCCGCGCGACGAGGTGGTGGTGGCGACCAAGACCGGCTACCGCCGCACGCTCGCGAACGGCGAATATGGCTGGGAGGCGGACGGACGCCCCGAGACGATGATCCGAAATGCGAAGGAGTCCTGCACGGCGCTTGGCGTCGACCACCTCGACCTGCTGTATTCGCACTGCCCCGACCCCGCCGTGCCGTATGAGGACGAGATGGGCGCGCTGCGCCAGCTGCTCGACGAGGGCGTGATCGCACACGCCGGCATCTCGCGTGCCAGCGTGGCGCAAATCGACACCGCGCGCGCCATCCTGGGCGACGGGCTCGCCGCCGTGCAGAACAAGTTCAACCCCGCGTACCACGATGAGGAAGACACGCTGCGCCATTGCGAAGCGCTCGGCATTCCGTTCGTGGCGTGGAGCCCGCTGGGCGGCTACCTCGAGCAGGTGAGCATGACGCGCTTCGTGCCGTTCCGGCAGGTTGCCGCCGACCTGGGCGTGAGCTACCAGCGCGTGACGCTCGCCTGGGAGCTGGCGCAAAGCCCGGTGTTCGTGGCGATCCCCAGCGCGCAGAACACGATGGAGCTCGCCGACGACGTGGCGGCATTGCAGCTCGAGCTGTCTGACGAGGATCTCCAGCAGCTGGACTGACTACAGCACGTCAAAGTGGTGCAGCGCGTTCATGATGCCGTCGTGGTCCACGTCATCGGTCACGTAGTTCGCAGCGGCCTTCGCGTCATCGGTGGCGTTGCCCATCGCCACGCCAAGCCCCGCGAATTCAAGCATCTCCACGTCGTTGCCGCCGTCGCCGAAGGTCATCACCTCGTCGCGCGTCCAGCCGTATTTGCGCATGAAGCGGCGGATGCCCGCGGGCTTGCCGCCGTCCGCCGGGCAGATGTCGGTGAAGTCGGGGTGCCAGCGCAGGGCGCGGCTGTGCGGCATCACCGCCATGATGTCGTCTTCCTCCTTGCCGGCGGGCACGTAGGCGGAAAGCTGGTAGGTCGTGTGCGTGCGGGTGCGGGCGGGGTCGTCGACGATGATCTTCGGCGCCGTCCTGCCCAGGCCCGCCCACATCGTGCGCAGGTAGTCGTTGATCTGGTTGAAGTACACGTAGTCGAGCTCGCAGAAGCCGGCGGCGACATCCGGGCGGCGGGTGGCGAGATAATCGACGAACGCCGCGACATCGGCAGGGTCGAGTGCCTCGGACTCCTGGTAGCCGTGGTCGTCGTAGCAGCATTGGCCGTTCATCGTCACGTAGCCGGTCCAATCGTGCGGCATGAGGCGACGCGCCGCGTCAAGCTGCGCCGGCGGGCGGCCCGAGCAGATGAACGTGGCGATGCCGCGCTCGCTGAGCTGCTCGAGCGCGTCGCGCGTGGACTGCGGCACCGTGTGCGTCACGAAGCTCGTGAGCGTGCCGTCGATGTCGAAGAACACCGCCTTGATGCGGCTGCCGCTCCCCTGTGCTGGCTGCGCTGACGCCTGTGCCAGATGCGTTGGCTGCGCGGATGCCTGTGTAGGCTGCGCTAGTGCCTGTGCCGACGTGTGCGCGGATTCCGAGTGCTGATTTTCCATGTGCTGATCTCCTGCCATCATCCCGCCTCCTCGACGCGCCGTCACCGATCCAACAAGCGTGGTGGATGGATCCTTGTGAATCCAGACAGCGAGAATCCAGACAGCGCAATGCAACGATTCGACATCGAAGTGAAACGATATACCTTCGTGCTGCTCAGATTATCAGCAATCATCGTCATGCTCATCGTCATGCTCATCGTCATGCCATGCGGGTGTTGGGAAGGCGAATCGCACACTACGATGGCGGTCATGACTTGCAACGGCATGAGCGGCAATGACCCGGCAATCGCACCAACTGCACCAACGAATGCACCAGCATGTGCATCGACGTGCACGTCACCAGTCACATCGCCTGTGGCACCCTCCGCCAAGCGGAATGCATGTGTGGTGCTGGGCGCTGGAGAGTATTACGGCACCGAGGCGGAATCCTTGCGCCTCGCGGGTCTCCGGCCAGGAGCAACCGACACCGCGCCTCTCATCATCGCCGCCGACGGTGGGCTCGACCATGCCGCGGCGCTCGGGATCACCCCGGACTTCGTGATCGGCGATTTCGACTCGGTCGCCTCGAAGCTGGACATTGCTGCGATCACTGCCACCGCCGCAGCCGATACCGCCAACACCAGTGCCAAAACCTCTGACGATACCTCGAACACCACGGTGAACGTCGCAACGCGGTTCGCCACGCAATCTCCCGCGCAATCCGCCCTCGCGCCTTACATCACCGGCATTCTGACGTCAGGCCCGTTCGCCGGCACACCCGTCATCACACTGCCCTCCCAGAAGGACGATGCCGACATGATGAGCGCCCTCAAGGCCGGGTGGACGGCGGGCGCCCGCGAATTCCACATCCTTGGAGGCCTGGGCGGCAGACTCGACCACACGCTGGGCAACGTGCAGCTGCTCACATTCGTGAGCCGCGCGGGCGGCACCGCGTTCCTCTACGGCGACCGGATCGCGGCGACCGCCGTGACCGACGGCAGTGTGCGCTTCCCCGCTATGCCTGTACCGAGGTTCCCGATGGTCTCGGTGTTTTCGGCAGGCGATGAGTCCCACGGCGTGCGCATCGAGGGGCTCAAGTACGAGGTGAGCGACTTCACCATCTCGAACGACGTCGCGCAGCTGAGCAACGAGCTCATCGGCATCCCCGCCACCATCAGCGTGGAACGTGGCACGCTCATCATCACCTATCCTGCTGCCATCGCGCCGCCTGCTGTGAAGAACGGCGTGAGGCCCGTCGCTACGCTCGGCGAGCTCTCCACGCACGTCTCCGACCGGCTGCGCGGATGATTCACACAAGCTGTTGCACACAGTTCATCGACAATCCACCCACAATTCATGTCTGCACCTTTCGCGATACCGCAAGCCACACGGCGCGGCAATCCATGCGCGAGCCCCTGCAAATTGCACGAAAACCGCTCCCATGCAAGGCGTTCAGCCGTCAGAGAAGCCGCCCCGAAAGCCGCGGCAACGGCGGCTTAGCTGTACAGACCGCGCATTAAAGTGACGGTTGTTGGCAAACAAAGGCCGCGACTGCTGAAACGCGTTACGAGCGTCAGCCGGTTCGGCCAGTACCAAAGGAAGACACATAATGACAGTTAAGATTGGTATCAACGGCTTCGGTCGTATCGGTCGTCTCGCGTTCCGCCGCATTTTCGAGCTCCAGCAGCAGGGCGGCGAGGCCGGTGACATCGAAGTTGCCGCCATCAACGATCTGACCACCCCGTCTATGCTTGCTTACCTTCTCAAGTACGACTCCACCCACGGCCGTTTCAAGCACCTCGACGGCACGAACGTGGAAGTCACCTCCACCGATGACTCCATCATCGTGGACGGCAAGGAATACAAGGTCTATGCCGAGAAGGATGCCAACAACATCCCGTGGGTCAAGAACGATGGCGTTGAATTCGTGCTCGAGTGCACCGGCTTCTACACCTCCGCTGAGAAGTCCCAGGCTCACCTCAACGCTGGCGCCAAGAAAGTCCTCATCTCCGCTCCGGCCAAGGATGACGTCACCCCGACCGTTGTGTACGGCGTGAACCACCAGATCCTCAAGCCGACCGACAACATCGTCTCCGCCGGCTCCTGCACCACGAACTCCATGGCTGCCATGGTCAAGCTGCTTGACGACAAGTTCGGCATCAAGGCTGGCTTCATGACCACGATCCACGCCTACACCGGCACCCAGATGCTGCTCGACGGCCCGCGTGGCAAGAACCCGCGTTCCAACCGCTCCGCCGCTGTCAACACGATCGAGCACTCCACCGGTGCCGCTAAGGCCATCGGCAAGGTCGTTCCGTCCGTGAACGGCAAGCTGCAGGGTCACGCACAGCGCATCCAGGTCGTGGACGGCTCCGTCACCGAGCTCACCACGGTCCTCGACAAGAAGGTCACCGTTGACGAGATCAACAACGCCTTCAAGGAAGCCTTCTCCGACACCGATTACTTCGGTTACAACGGCGACGGCATCGTGTCTTCCGACATCATCGGCGACACCCACGGCGGCGTGTTCGATCCGACGCAGACCGACGTCAACACCGTCGGCGACACCCAGCTCGTGCGCACCGTGACCTTCTACGACAACGAGTACGGCTTCACCTCCAACATGATCCGCACCCTGCTCTACTTCGCTGAGCTCTCCAAGTGAGCTTCGCCTAGCAAGCCATAGCGCGACGTAACAATCCGCTATGCCAACCCCTCGGAAGCGATTCCGAGGGGTTTCTTGTGCTATAGGCCACAATGTGTGTCCGGTGGTGAGTCAGTCGGGGGTGCCGTGGCATTCGGTCGGAGTGCGGAATTCACCCCTTCGTATCCTGTGTTCCCGGTACTCCCCTGTGCCATGCATACGCACGGCATAAGAATCCATGTTCCCGACACAGCTGACACCCCAACTGCACACGGCGTGTCGCTTGACGGCACAAGGGCTCAGCACCGTATGCCGAGCCATGTTACACAGTGTTACAAACCGGATCTATAACACTAACGGTATCGCGAGGCGGCAGCCCCGCCAGCGCGATCAGTTTGGACGATGAACATTGACGACGAGACATGAGAGATGGTTGAACATGAGCGAGTCGGAATATCGGGGAACGAATACGAATGAAACCGCCCACAAGGCGGTGCCGGATTCGGACCAGTCGGCGTACACGCACACGCATGGAGGCGGATCCGAAGCGAATGCCGGGCGTGCGGCGTCAAATGGAACATCGCGATTGGATAGCGCCGGGGAGACACGCAAC
>JAQXZM010000019.1 GCA_029227215.1 Bifidobacteriaceae bacterium
CCCCAGCCATTGAATGTGCTCACAGGCATATGCGAATGCGCGTGAGCGCGTGAATGCGTTGGATTATGTATTTCTTCGATTGTGTATGGGCGAATCACTGGGAGAGCGAATCGCCGCGTTGCACCGTTACTGCAGCATGAATACGGCGGCGCCGTCACTGCAGCACGTTGAGCGACAGGCCGGTGCCCACTGAAACAAGTGTGGAGGAGAACCGGTCGTCGTCGCGCAGTTGCTTGAGCGTTTGGCGCAGGAACGTCGCCTTTTCGCTGCGGTCGGCGGGATTGGTCAGGCCGCCCTTGGAATCGGCGTTGAGGAAGCCGAGTGCGTCGGAGAACACGAGCTCGCCGCCGCGGCGCAGCAGGCGCTCAGCGCTGTCATAGGCGGCGCGGTAGTTGCTGGTGTCGCCCGCCGCTACGATCATGTCGTAATCCATGCTGTTGAGGCGCGGCAGGTAGTTTTCGCCACTCGCGTTGACGATGCGCACGCGCACCGTGGATTCCTCCTCCACCGACTTGAAGATCTGCGTGGCGAGCGTGGTGACCTTCGCGGAGGTGTCGATGATCGTCACCTGGCCCTCGCTGCCGAGCGTATGCGTCAGATGCATGGCTTCAAGGATCTGCGCGCCGCCGAGCAGAATGACGGACTGGGCGCGCACCGCCAGCGCGGCATGGGCGATGAACTCGGCCTGGGCTGCGAAACCGGGGCGGAAGCCCGCCTCCTTGAGACGCTGGCGGGCCACCTTCTCGCCAGCGGTCTCTTGGCTCATCATTTGGTTTTCCACAAAATCCCATGCCTGGGCGACGTTGTCATACACATTCAAGCTCATGCTTGCTAGCGTAGACGGGCATGCCTGAGGTTGCTGGGAACGTCTCAACAATCGGTGTTTGTGGCGCGATTGCGGCGGTGGCGGGTAGGGTACGCCGCTCGTGCGCGGTCAGCCTTCCTGTTTGCGCGTCTGCACGCCCTGGATGAACCCCCAGATGACCTCGCCCACGTCGATGCCCTGCGGGCAGTTCATGCCGCAGGCGCGCACGGACTGGCATGCGGGCAGGCCGTCGGCTTCGCTGATGGCATCGAGGCGCTCGGCGGTGGCGCCATCGCGCGAATCGTTGATGAAGCGGATCTGGTTGACGAGCGCGGCAGGACCCACGAAGGCATCGCCGCCCACGAACACCGGGCAGCTCGACTCGCACACGCCGCACGCGATGCAGGTGGTGAGCTGCTCGAACTTCGCCAGCTGCTCGGGCGACTGCAGGTATTCGAACACGTTGACCTTGCCGTCCGGCGTCATCGCGAGGTCGCCGTGCGCCAGCAGGTACGGCTGGAGCGCGCGGATCTGGTCGAGCATCGGGTCGATGTCGGCGATGAGGTCGTGCTGCACCGAGAACGCCGCGATGGGAGCGAGGTCGATGACCGGGGTGGGTTGCTGCGGGGATTGTTGCGAACCGGCGCCGATGGCAACAGCGCTGGTGGCGGTGGTTGCGTTGGCAACAGTGGCTGCACTTGAACCCGTGCGGCGGAACGTGCCGGCTGCGGGTTTCGCACTCGCGGCGGCTTGCGCGACCGTGGTCTTGCACATGAGCGATGGCGTGCCGTTGACGGCGACCGCGTCGGAGCCGCACATGCCGTGGCCGCACGAGTAACGGAAGGCGAGCGTCGGGTCTTGTGTGCGCTTGATAAGCAGCAGGCAGTCGAGCAGCGTCGTCTGGGCGTTTACCGTGAGCGTGTAGTCCTGCGTCCAACTGCGGCCGGTGTCGCTGGCTCCGAATCCGCCCGCCACCGGGGCGCCGCCCAGCGTGGAGGCGGCACGACGGGTCGGATGCGTCTTATGTTGCTGTGCGCGGCGTGCGCGGTAGATGCTTCCCGGCGAAGCCGGTGATGTTGATGAGGATGTCGAGGGGCGGGATGCGGATACGGATTGCGTCGGAGCCGATGCGAGTGGTGTGGTGCTGGCGGTTGTGGCCTTTGCAACCCTGTTCTCGGCATCCGCAGTGCGTTTTGCGTCAATCCTTGCGAACGGGCTGGTATGCGGCCGGCGGGCAGGGCGGGCTACCTGTGCGCCTTCAGCGGACTGTGCTGCCTCTGCCTCGCGCTTGGCATCAATCCTGGCGAACGGGCTCGTGTGTGGCCGGCGGGCAGGGCGGGCGGTTGGTGTGGTTCCTGCCGATGGGACAGCCTGGGCGGTTTGCTCTGCTTCCGCTTCGCGTTTCGCGTCGATCTTCGCGAAGGGGCTCACATGGGCGCGGCGGACAGGTCGGGGAGCGGCGGCATTCGCAGCGGTGCTTGCTTCGGCTGCGGCGCTGCTCGTTGCGGGTTGTTCGGCTTCTGATTCGCGTTTTGCGTCAATCTTCGCGAAAGGGCTGACGTGTGCACGGTGCGCGGGGCGGGATGCGGCACGGGGCGCCGATGGTGTCGAAGCGGCACTCGTGGTCGAGGCGTCCAGACGTGAGCCATCATCCTGTGCGGCTTCTCGCCGGGCATCGATCTTGGCGAACGGGCTGGCATGGCGACGGCGTGGTCGCTCGGTCGGGCTGGGTGCCACCTCAGCGGACGTGGCATTGGACGTTGCCTGCGATGCAGCAGTGGTCCCCGTCGAATTGGCAGTGGGGATATCGGCATTGGATGAATCAGCGCTGTAAGGATCAGCGCTGTAGGGCTCGAATCGGTGCACGCGGAACGTGACGGTCATGAGCGCGGGGGAGCCGCTGCCGGGAGCGGCGGACTGATGGTCGAATGTCATGCGAACCTCTTGGCTTGTGCGAGCCGAATATCGAAAGTATGGAATCTGCGAAAGCTTGGAATCCAGGGGACTGCGGGTGAAAAACGTCGGTCAGTAGGTGCGGGCCTGTGGCTGGAAGTCCACGATTGTCACGGGCTCCCAAGCGAGCTTGCCGCGTGCGTCCACGAAGGAATGCTTGAGGAAGTGCTCGTCGTCGCGTTGCGGGAAGTCATCGCGCTTGAGCGATCCGCGGGACTCGTGCCGCGCCTGGGTGGCCGTTGCCATCACGGTGGCGACGAGTGCGAGGTTGCGCGACTCCATGATCGCCACGAGCTCCTGGTTGAACGCCGGGGATGCGCTGTGAGCGGTGAGGCGCTGAGCGCGCGGAGCGATCGTATCGCCGATGGTTTTCAGGGCGTCCTCAATCGAGGCTTCGGAGCAATGGATTGCCAAGTCCCGTTCCATGAGGCCGCCCAGGTCCGACATCACGGCATACGGGTTGTCGCTTGCATCAGCATTCGCAGTGCTGGTGACAGAAGCGGTGCCTGCCGGCGATGCAGTGGCCTGCGGGGCAGCGATCGGCGCGTCGGTGGGATGGAGGATCGCCTGGATGGCGGCCTTGCGGTTGGCAAGCGCTTCGCCGAGCGCAACACCAGGCGCCGGGGGTGCGGCGGGCGCGGAACCATCGGACTGTACGGTTGCGTTCTGAAGCGATGCTTGCACGGCTGCCGCCACGGCGATGCCGGCGCGATGGCCGAACAGGCAGGCGTCGAGCAGGGAGTTCGCGCCCAGGCGGTTCGCGCCATGCACGCTGCCGCACGAGCATTCGCCCGCGGCATACAGGCCGTTGACAAAGCGGCGGTGCGGGGCGGCCTCGGCGGCCGTACTGCCACCAGTCGCGGCCTCGACAATCGTGTACACGCGGCCATCCTTGTCTATGGGGATGCCGCCCATCGTGTAATGAGCGGTTGGCTTGACGGGCACCCAGTCGGTGGCGGCGTCGATGCCCGCGTAGGTGCGGATCGTGGAATACACCTCCGGCAGCTTCTTTTCCAGCGTCTCCCTGCCCAGCGCGGTGAGGTCGAGCCACACGCAATCCTTGGGTCCGTCGGGCTGCAACGGGTCTGCGATGCCGCGTCCGGCTTCGACTTCGGAGGCGATGGAGCGTGTCACCACGTCGCGGGCGGCAAGATCCTTGTGCCCGGGCGCATAGCGTGCCATGAACGCTTCGCCATCCGCGTTGCGCAGCACGCCGCCTTCGCCGCGCGCCGCCTCAGAGAGCAGGATGCCGGTGTGCGCCAGGCCGGTGGGGTGGAATTGCACGAATTCGCTGTCTTCGAGCTGAAGCCCGGCGCGCAGGGCGAGCGCCATGCCGTCGCCCGTCAGGTCCCATGAGTTCGACGTGGTGTGGAACAGCCTGCCGGCACCGCCCGTGGCGAGGATCACGTTGCTGGCGGCGAGGGCGTGAAGCTCGCCGGTGTGCGTGTCGAGCACGATGATGCCGCGGCACGTGGGAGCGGCGGACGAGACGGTGGAAGCTGTGGCATTCGCAGTGGCCGCGGCGGTCGCAGTGTGTTCGGCGTTGCGGGTGTTGCCGGTATCGCCGTTTCGGTCGATGACGAGGTCGGTCACATACCATTCCTCGGCGAACTGCACGTTGCACGCCACGCACTGCTGCCACAGGGAGTGCAGGATTTGGTGGCCGATGCGGTCGGCAGCGTAGGCGGTGCGGTGCACGGACTGTTTGCCAAAGTCGCTCGTGTGCCCGCCGAACAGGCGTTGCGCGATGTGGCCGTTGGCGAGACGGGAGAACGCCACGCCGTCGTGCTCGAGGGCGATGACGGTGGCGGGCGCGTCGTGCGCGAGGATCTTCGCCATGTCCTGGTCCACGAGGAAGTCGCCGCCCTTGACGGTGTCGAAGTAATGCCAATGCCAGTCGTCATGCTCCACGTTGCCCAGCGACGCGGCGATGCCGCCCTCAGCGGAGCCGGTGTGGGAGCGCAGCGGTTGCAGCTTCGACACGACGAGCACCTTCGGGTCGCGCCCCGCTGCGGCGGGGTCGAACGAGCGCAGGAAGCCGAGCGCGGCGGAAAGCCCCGCCGCGCCGGCACCGACGATGATCAGGTCATAGGAGGGTGTCGGAAGCTGTGAAGTCATGCCTTCGATTGTGTCACGACCCCCCGCCACGGCAAAGGGGCAGCGGCGTCGCGTCCTGCAATCGTATTGCCTTGCAATCATGCGGTTTAGCAGGTGCGTGGTCTGGATGCCGCAAGGCTAGGGCGTTCACGGTCGGGACATCGCACGACCCAGGCGCTCGCGGTGGTGCAGTGGTGTGGCGATGGGCCGTGCTGCAACATGTTGGTGGGGAGCCCGCGACAGGTGCCGCGATCGATACCACCGATTTGGCTCATCGATCTGCTCATCGATTTCGCTCTGTGCCATCTAAAACACCTCGCCGATTTTGCAATCCCCAGAAAGCGATATATATTGGTCACATAAGTGTCCTCGATGCCGCCATTATTCCGGTAGTATCCGGGGCACTTATTTGATTCTGACCAATCCAGATTCTCGGGTGATAGGAAGTTTTGTGGTGCTGATAACCGCAGTTCGGTTCCATGGAAGTAGGGTGGCGCGGCTTATCTATTTTCCGTGCGGGGAACATGCGCCAGCGGTAGTGGACTGGGTGAGATGAAAACACCATCCGGCTACGCGAAAACACGCAGCGTGCGGGGCGTGCGATGAAGAATGACGGACGGATCGGCAAGGACGCCCAGTGACGGGAAGGCTCTCCCTGCTGGCCGTTTTCCTGTTGCTTGGCAGACTCCGCGTCCTTTACGTCGGCGGTATCCGTGCCGTTGTCTGTTGTTCTTGTTTCCCTTCCTTGCTCCAGCGATATCGTTGCCCCGTGCGGGGCTTGTCGTGGTGGGTGGCGGACTCGAACCGCCGGTGTGTCATTGTTGAGGCTTTACAGGCCGCTGCCGTCGCCACTGGGCCGACCCACCAATACGACCCGCATTTGTGTTTCACAAAATGCCTTATGCTTTTGTCATGAGCACTCTTGATGCCGCCTCCTTTGGTAGCTAATGGAGTGCTTATTTCATTCTTCTCAACCCAGGCTTATCGCTGAGGATGTAAACGATTCCACGTTGAAACCGGCAACCAGCCAGGCGCCGCGAGCCATGGTAAAATAAAAAGGTGACGGAATGATACCCGCTGACCTTTTACAGGGGGGATGTTCATCCGTCACTTTTTATTTGATGGCCTGATGATTCTCGTCAGTTTATTATTCCTTAGGATGAGCACCTCGGCATACTGTATGACATCCCCATTGGGGTCTTTCCAGTGCCATCCGATCAGTTTTCTGACTTCCCTAAGAACTTCGACATAGGTCCAACGACCATGAGAATCGAGCTCCGTGATATCAAGGACCAGTCGCGAAGATTGCCCGGCAGCCTCTTCGAATTGGTGAGCGATTGTCTGCCTGCCATTGCCGATAGGTTGTTTCAATTCCCAAGGCAGAGAAGATACACCATTGCCGAGGAAAATATCAGAGGTGCGTTTTCTTTCAAGTGCCCTTGTCTGTCTGAAATGCACGGTAAATCCATTTCCGCACAATATCTGGGCAGCTTGTATTTCCTTTGCTTTCGGCACAGCTTTTTCATCGCTTGTATAGTCAACGACATCAAACGGGTTGTTCAGCCATTCCTTACGCCGCGTGTGCATTTCCGAAAGAATGCACCGTGTTCTGAACTCGTTCCTGGTTTCCCAATGTTCGATGCCAGTCTCGCTGTCACGAACGATTTTTCTCTCAATGGGATACCTGCTTGTGATGTTATCGTCGTCGACTGTGACAGCGCAACGAGAATATGTCTCGTAAAGACGATCAGGGTCGTAGCCGTCGACGTGCGGGTGCGCGCCCCAGCTGGGGATGGTCGCGCAGTTGCAGTCCGCGTGGTACTGGCCCATCGCGCCCGCCGTGTCCGCCGAGTCGTAGACGAAGCCGCGGCTGGCGAGCATGATGCAGAACTCGCACGTCGGTCCCTGGGGCACGCGCGCGTACCGGGGCTTCCTCGGGTCGCGGCGCACGTTGTAGCGGATTGCGTCGCGCCCGCCCTGTTTCACGCCCTTGTCGACGACGCCGTTGAGGAACCTGAGCATCTCGCCCGGGTCCGCGTCGTCGCCGAACAGCACGTCGGCCTTCGTGCGGATCAGCCTGGTGACGTCGTCATGCGCTTGCGGCGCGGGCCGCGCCGTGAACCCGTCGGAGAACCATTGCGCCCTCACCTGGTCGTACCATTCGGCAGCCGCCGCGTTCGACACGTCGGCGTACTTGTCGATCAGCGCGGGCACGAGTTCGAGCAGCGCGTCGCGCTGCCGGGCAGGCTCCAGCCCTTGGATCTCCGTGAAGATCCTGCCGAGCTCCTGCTTGGCGAGCGCCGACGCGTTGGCCTGCGCCTGCTGCAGCTGCCGGATCCGGTCCATGCCTGGCGTCATTCCGTCACCAGCCATGCCGGCCTCCGATCATGGTTCACCGACTCGTGCCGCCCGCCTGCCCGTTTGTGCCGACTGCCGGGTTCGTGCGTTTCTGGCGGTTTACGTGCCTTCGGTTCGTATGCCCCCGCGTTGTGCTATTCCAACGCGACGAAGGTGCCGTCTGCGTGGCGCAGCACCCTGCCTTCCATTTCCATGGCGCCCAATCGCACGGCGAGGCGACGGCAGGTCACGCCCGCAGTGCCGTGGCGTTGCAACTGGGCTTGCACGGACCCGATGTCGGCAGGGCGACGCGCGCGGCGCAGCGACCGCACGGCCCGCACGATCGCGTCATCCAGATCAAGCCCTGGTGATGGCGATCCACTGGCGCCCGAACCTGCCTCCTGTGCGTGTTCATTGGCATGCGCATCATTGCGATGGGATGTGCCTGCGGCGGTGCCACCAACCTCGTCCTCATCCGGGTCGGGGAACAGACCGGGGCACGGGTCTCCATCTGGGGAGTTCGCCGGGGCGGGGAAGGCATCGGGGTCGGTATGTGGGTCGGTATGTGGCGCATCGCCGGAAACTGCTGCTGTGACGCTCGCGGCATGTGCGGTGGAGCCATCGCCTACGAGGGCGAGGGTGCCTTGGATGATGCGCGTTGCGGGCGAAGCATCGGCTGCGCCTTTCTGCACATTGCCATTGCGGGTACGACGGTCGCGATGGTCATGCTTGTCGGGGAGCATGTCGAGCACGTTGCGCGGGTCGGGCAGCAGGATCGCCTTGCCTTGGTAAATGAGGTCGTTGCACCCGGCGTTGCCGGCGCGGTCCGCGTCGCCAGGCATGGCGAGCACCACGCGGTTCAGGCGGGCGGCGTGAGTGGCGGTGTTGAGCGCGCCCGACCGGTAGCGCGCCTGCGCCACGAGCACCGTGTGCGCAAGGGCAGCGATGAGCCGGTTGCGGATGAGGAACCGCCACGCCACGGGCGCCGTGTCTGGCGCGACCTCGCTGATGAGCGCTCCGCCCGTGTCGACGATCTGGCCGAATAGTTCGAGGTTGCGTGCGGGGCCCGCGTGGTTCAGGCCGCCAGCCATCACGGCGATGGTGCTGGCGGGGGCGGTCTCCACGGCGGCACGGTGCGCGGCGGCGTCGATGCCCATCGCGCCGCCGGAAATCACCGTGTGCCCGGCCTTCGCCGCGGCGGTAGCCGCTTCGCGTGCCATCTGGAGCCCATAACGGTCCGCTTCCCGTGAGCCGACGACCGCCAGCGGCGAGGAGCATTTCGTGAGGCATGCCGGGTTGCCTCGCACCCACAGGCACAGCGGGTCGGGGAACTCCTGCGACATGCCCAGATCCTCCACGCGTTGCGGCCACAGCCGGTCGGAGGGGATGAGGATGTGCAACGCGCCGGAATCTGTGAGCCGCTCCCACAGGTCATCGAGGCGCGAGGGGATGCCCGCCGCGCGGTTCACCCACTCGCGGATGTGCGTGCGCCACGCCACTGTGCGCCGCGGGTCGGCCTCGAACTGCGCCCGTTCGTCCTTCTGCGGCAGCGCCAGCGCGAGGATGCCATCCACCGCGCGATCCGACTCCTCATGCAGCGTGCTCCACACCTCAACGGCGCTCGACACGGCGAGCACCGCGTTCATCACCGGGTCGGCGCCGTCGCATACGAGCGCCAGCGCCGCGCACGCCAGGTGCTCGTCGTCGGCGCTCGCCGCCATGGCGCCCGGCATGAGCGGGGCGGACGGTCGCGCTGGGAGCAGAGAGGGTTTCCCAGAGGTGGAGCGCTTCGCGGGGGCGGAGGGCTTTGCTGGGACCGAGGGCTTTGCTGGGACCGAGGGTTCCGCGGGCGCATTGGGCTTTGCTGGGACATTGGGTTTCGCGGGGGTCGCGGGGACAGTGACGAGTGTCATGATGGGCCTTTCGAAGGGGCTGCGCGCCGCATGGCGACGAAGGGATGGGGTGACGGAATCGCGGCATGAATCGCGAGACCAGGGGATGAATCACGCATTCAGGGACAGGGAGTGCGGTCGCGCAATCAGGGAATGCGGTCGATGGACGATGGAAGGGAGTGCGGAACGAAGAGAGGGGCAGGGAAACCGAAGCGGGAACGGCGTTCCGTCATTGCCGCAGACGGGTGCGCAGCATGATGCCGGCGGCGGTGTCATCGGCGTCGGGCACCGTCTTGCCAGCGAGGTCGGCGAGCGTCCACGCGAGGCGCAGCGCACGGTCGGCGCCGCGCAGCGACAGCGCTTCGCTCGCCAGCGCCTTCTCCACAGCCTCCCGTGCGGCGGGCGGGGTGTGGTTACGCAGCCATTCGCCGCTCGCCGCGGCGTTGCAACCCCAGCCTTGCTTGGCGAAGCGTTCCCGCGCGGCACCGCGCGCCGCTTCCACACGCGCCCGTATCGCGCTGCTGGGTTCGGAAGGCTGCCTGGCGGCGTCCGCCACCGAGGTGATGGGCGGCACGTCCACCTGGATGTCGATGCGGTCCAGGATCGGCCCGGAGAGCCGGTTCCAATACCGCATGCGTTCCTGCGGCCGGCACGTGCAGTTCGTCGCCCGCCCCCAGCCGTGGCCGCATGGGCAGGGGTTCGCCGCCATCACCAGCTGGAACCGCGCCGGGTACAGCGTGGTGCCTTTGGCGCGGGAGAGCGAGACCATGCCCGTTTCGAGCGGCTCGCGCAGGGACTGCAACGCGCGTGGTGAGAATTCAGGCGCCTCGTCAAGGAAGAGAACGCCGTCATGGGCGCGGGTGATGGCGCCCGGCATGGCGATGCCCGATCCTCCACCGGTGAGCGACGCCACCGACGCCGTGTGGTGCGGCGCCTCGAATGGCGGCACGGGCGTGATGCCGTGCGCGGCGAGTGTGCCGCACAACGACCGGATCTGCGCCACCTCCAATTGCTCGCCCTCGCTCAGCGGCGGAAGGATGCTGGGCAGGCGCGAGGCGAGCATCGTCTTGCCGGTGCCCGGCGGGCCGATCATGAGTACATGGTGGCCGCCCGCGGCGGCGACCTCCAGCGCCCATTTCGTCTCCTCCTGGCCAATCACCTGGCTCATGTCAAGCTCACGCGGCGGAGCCGCCGTCACATCCTGCGCGATGCCGGACGTCTCCAGCCGCACCTGCCCGTCGAGGTTCCATGTCGCCTCGCCGCCGCACAGTTCCATGAACTCGCCCAGGTGGCGCACGGGTATCACGTCGATGCCGTCCACGAGCCTGGCCTCGTCCACGTTCTGGCAGGGCACGAACGCGCGGCGGATGCCTTGCGCGTGGGCGTGCATGAGGATCGGCAGCACGCCGTTGACGGGCAGCACCGTGCCGTCGAGGTTGAGCTCGCCGATGGCAAGCGTGTCCACGGTGGCGTCGGGCTCGATGGCATGCGCCGCCTCAAGCACGGCGGCGGCGATCGCCAGGTCGTGCACGGAGCCGCGCTTGGGCAGCGATGCGGGGGAGAGGTTCACCGTCACGCGCGTGTCCGGCCAGGCGAACCCGCAGGACGTGCACGCGGACTTCACTCTTTCGCGCGCCTCGCTCAGTGACGTGTCGGGCAGGCCGATGATCGAGAAGTACGGAAGGCCGGGCGAGATGAACGCCTGCACCTGGATCGTGAACGCCTTGAGTCCCAGAAGCCCTATGGACAGGGCGGAGCCGATATGCATCACAACGCTCCTTCCACATGGGTGAACGCAGGAAGCCGCTGCGTGTCGCGATCCTGCGGGCGCACCTCGATGGCGATCACGTCATAGCGCAGCCGGCGCATGCCGGGGCGGCGCTCGCGCATCCACAGCGTGGAGGCGCGGCGCATCGCGATCTGCTTGTGCAGCGTTACCGCCTCCTGTGGCGTGCCGTGCGCATGGCCGCGGCGGGTCTTCACCTCCACGAACACGAGCACGTCATCGGTGTCGAGCGCCACGATGTCGAGTTCGCCGTAGCGCGACCGCCAGTTGCGGTCGACGATGCGCCAGCCCCGGTCGGCGAGCACACGGCATGCGAACTCCTCTCCCAGCCGCCCCAGGTCGTGGGAGGCGAGGCCGGAGGCGTTGAGCGTGCGCGCCAGGCGCTGCAGGGTGCCGGCGGGCTCGCCACGGTCATTGGGCTGGGAGGGCGCTATCCGCGCCGTTGCAAGGGCGTTGAGTGGTGTGGAAGATGTCATGACGCCAGTCTTGCATCCCGCGCGATTTCACCGGTGCCTTTTCGACCAATGTGGACTGTGGTGGGGCAAAAAACTTTTTTCGAGGGGGCCTGTGGATAAACGTCCTGTGGATAAGTCGGTTATTCGGCTCCGCTTCTGGTGCCGCTACCGATGCCGTCTTTTGGGGCCGTCCTCCAGCAGCTCCGTCATCTCGTGCAAATCCAGTTCGAAGCTCACGCCGCGCTCGTCATGGTGCGGCTGCAGCTGGGTGTGCACCATCGCGTCGTGCACGAAGCGCCCGGCGATGCGGGCGGATTCGGCGAGCGTGTGCCCCGTCATGATCGCCCCGCACAGCGCGGATGCGAACGCGTCCCCGGTGCCATGCGCCATGAACGGCAGTTTCTCGTGCGCGATGTCCACCGCGCGGTCCACGCCCCGCCCGATGCCGCCGCGGGCGTCCGCCACGAAGTTGCGCAGCACGCCATCGCCGCGGTCGATGCCCTTGAGCACCACGGATCGCGTTCCCAACGCGAGCAGCGCCTCGAGCAGTCCGCGCACCTGCGCGTCGGTGAGGGCGAGCCCGTGGTAGTCGGTGCCAGTGAGAATCGCCGCCTCGGTGAGGTTCGGCGTGAGCACCTGGGCGCCGTCCGCCAGGGTGCCCATCGCTTTGCATAGTGCGTCGTCGTAGGTGGCGTACAGCTCGCCGTTGTCGCCCATCACTGGGTCCACGATGCGCAGCGCGGCAGGGTAGTCGCGCCAGATGCGGCGGATGATCTCCACCTGCTTCGCGTTGCCCAGGAATCCGGAATACACCGCGTCCATCTCCACGCCCTCCGCCTGCCAGGCGTCAAGATAGCCAGGCAGCATATCGGTGGTGTCGCGGAACGTGAACGTCTCGTAATGCGTATGCGCCGAGAAAATGCCGGTCGGCACCGGGCACACGTCGCAGCCAGCCGCCGAGAGAATGGGAATCGCCGCGGTGAGCGAGCACTTGCCGTACCCGCACATGTCGTGCACTGCCGCGACGCGCGGGATGTAGCCCGGCTTGCGGTGGTACAGCACGTTGCCTGCTTGGCGGACATCTGCGGTGAGGAAGCCGCCCGAGGTGAGCGAATCGTTGGAGGCGGGAGTACCGCTGGCGCTCTCGCCGGCGGACTCCCCAGTGGAGTTCGCGGTATCGCCGGCAGAAGTCAATTCCGAATGATTCACCATCGCGTCTTCCTGATTCATGCAGTGCGTGTTCATGTAGTGCAACTCGGGCAATGCTTGTTGTGCAGTGCGTGTTGGCAATGTGGCCTGTGCAGCGCGGGATGCTGGATGCGGATTGTCGAATGCGCGCGTGCATCTGGTTTCTTGCGGTCGCGTTCTGCGATTGCAGGGCGCGGATGCGCAGGCAGTCGAAGCCACCATAGCCCACGCCATACCGTTTGAGCATAAGCGGCACATGACATCCATCGCTCGCGCGGAATACGGGGCGCGCCGATTCCGCTAGCTTCCGCAATCGGCACCTCTTGCGTTGCGCGCCGAAGACGGACGTTAGGATGCCTGCAAAGGGGGTGCTGCAGGTCTCTTGGACGCCGGACCTCTTTCATTGCATGGGCGTCATGTCGGAGCGCACCCGTTCGGGGGCGATGTCGATGTTGCCGGGCCACGTCGGGGCTCCCGATACGATGTGTACTTGTTGGAAGACCCGGACGTCCTTCAGGGGCTTGTACATGCCGCGGTTCACATAGCCGGACATGTCGAAGATGCCCTTCGCGCCGTCTGAGCACGCGACCTTGAGCTTGTAACCAGGCAGTGGCGTGCATTCGGTCACGTCACACAGGTAATCCAGAAATGACATCATCGTTCTCCATTCGTTCCTCGTCTGATATCGATAATCCCGTTACTTCAAAGGATCGATTGGATACGGCTGCTCGCCGTTATGAGCGACATCCCACGACGCACGTAGTTCGTCCTCGTGTAACGCAGCCCAGCCTTGGAGCATGCGGTGCTGCCTTTTCGGCAGTTCACCGGAGAGGAGTTCTCCGTCCAGCGAATAGACAGCCTTGTGTCCTTGGTATTCAGCATGAATGTGAGGAGGGTTATGGTCGTCGGCATACATGCGTACAACGATGCCGAAAAACATGCTGATGATTGGCATTCGCACCTCCCTGGCAGGTTGCATTGATTGATACTGATTGTAGTTGGTGTGGTTGGGAATCCTGAAGATGGGGATTCCTGCATTCTTGGCGCGCAGCTCACTTCCGTGAGCCTTGATGGAGCAGCCGCGCTCGCTTCGCCTAAGGTGAGGTGCTGATTTGTTGTGTTTTCGAAGCGCTGGGTCTGCGGGGGGGGTAGCGTTTTGTGTATTGGGGAAGGGCTTTCGGGATCTTCTCCATCGCGGAATTATCGAGGAAGGAGAACGCCATGGGGCGTTTCACCAGGGGTGCCGCGGTGCTGGCCGCGGCATGCATGTTGTTTTCGGGGGTGGGCGCCGCACAAGCGGCGGATGCCACAGGTTCGTTTGGGTCGGGGAGTTCGGGCACCTCGCAGTGCGTCCCCGGCAAGTCCACGATCGCCCAGTGCTTCCCGGACAAGGCGTTGGCACAGGGCATCGCGGGGAAGCTGAAGGGCGACGCGGGCAGGACGGGGGAGGTGCTCACCTCCGGGGACGTGGAGAAGACGCATTCCCTTTCATTCGGTGGCTCCCCATCCCAATACTCCGAGGTGTCGAGCCTGCAGGGGCTCCACGTGTTCACGAACCTCACCAGCCTGGATCTTGACTACACCGATGTGTCGGATGTGTCGCCGCTGGCGAAGATGACGAACCTCACCAGCCTGGATCTTATTGGCACCAAGGTGTCGGATGTGTCGCCGCTGGCGAAGATGACGAACCTCACCAGCCTGGATCTTTCCGACACCAAGGTGTCGGATGTGTCGCCGCTGGCGGGCCTCACGAACCTCACCGACCTGGGTCTTATTGGCACCAAGGTGTCGGATGTGTCGCCGCTGGCGGGCCTGAAGAATCTCACCATCCTGGGTCTTGGCTTCACCAAGGTGTCGGATGTGTCGCCGCTGGCGAACCTGAAGAACCTCACCTGGCT
>JAQXZM010000020.1 GCA_029227215.1 Bifidobacteriaceae bacterium
GGCCGATCTGCTCCTGGTGGCGGATGCACTCCTCGATCTTGGCGGCGATGAAGTCGTCGTAGGTCTTCTGGTCGATCTCGCCCTTGCGCAGGCGGGCGCGGTACTGGCGCACCTCGCGCGTCTGGGGGAACGAGCCGATCGTGGTGGTGGGCAGCAGCGGCAGGCCCAGCTCGACGCGCTGCGTCTTCTGGCGCTCGGCGCGGGCGGGCTGGCGGGTGTAGTCGGCGTCGGTGAGGGCGGCGACGCGGGCGGCGACCTGCGGGTCGGCGGCGACGCGCGTGCCATCGAAGAGCGCGGCGTTCGCCTTGAGGGTGTCGCTCGCGGCACGCTCATCGTCGTCGGCGACGGCGAGGTCGGCAAGGTCGGTGAGCTCGCCGAGCTTCTCGACGGCGAACGCGAAGTGACGCAGCACCTCGTCGCCGAGCTTGTGCTCGTTGGCGGTGGTGAACGGCACGTGGAGCAGGGAGCACGCGGTGGAGACCACGACCTCGCCCGGGGTCAGCTCGTCGATCTGGTCAAGCAGGTCGAGGGTCTTGGCGTAGTCGTTGCGCCAGATGTTGCGGCCGCCCACCACGCCGGCGAACACGGTCACGTCATCGGCAAGCGCGCCGTCGCCGTTGTTTTCGGCGGCGAGCTTGGCGAGCGCGTCGAGGTTCTCGTCACGGCCCTCCACGAAGTCGAGGCCGATGCCGTCGACGTGCAGCTCGGCGAGGAGCGGCAGGGTGTCGGCGATGTGGCCGAAGTAGGTCTGCACGAGCACCTTCGGGGCGTCCACCGCATCACGGCGCACGGCGAGGATCGGCTCGTACAGCTTGCGGAACAGGTCAAGGTCGCCCTCCTCCTTGTCGAGCACGAGGTACGGTTCGTCGAACTGCACCCAGGCGGCGCCGAGCGTGGCGAAGCGAGAGACGATCTGCGCGTAGGCGGCGGCGGTGCTGGAGACGATCTCGTCGGTGAGGGTGAGCTCGGCTGCCTGCGGGCCGCGTGCGAGCTTGAGGAACGTGTAAGGACCGATCACCACGGGCTTGGTGGAGATGCCGAGTGCCTTCGCTTCGTTGAATTCGTCGAACGGTTTGGTGCCCGCGAGCTTGATCTCGGTGGTCTCGTCGATTTCAGGCACGAGGTAGTGGTAGTTGGTGGTGAACCACTTCTTCATCGGCTGGGCGGTCACATCGCCCTGCTCGCCTTGGTAGCCGCGGCCGATGGCGAACAGCGTGTCTTCCTCGCCCAGGCCCAGGTCGCGGTAGCGCTTGGGCACCACGTTGAGCAGGATGGCGGTGTCGAGCATCTGGTCGTAGTAGCTGAAGTCATTGCTGGGGATCAGGTCGATGCCTGCGTCCTTCTGGATCTGCCAGTGCTTCGCTCGCAGCTGCTTCGCAGTCGAGCGCATCTCATCGAGGCTGGCATTGCCCTTCCAGTAGGCTTCGATGGATTTCTTCAGTTCGCGGTTCTCGCCGATGCGCGGGAATCCGATGACTGACGTGAGTGCGCTCATGGTGTCAACCTCTCTTGGATATGGTTCGGGGAACACGAAAAAACTAGCAAGGATTCGCCGGTTCGCGGTAATCCACCGACTTTGCGTGTCGCTATAAGCTGGACTTATACCCCAGGGCGGTGCGGGGTGGGGTGAGGCGGTTGGCGGCGGGTGGATGGCCGGTGCAGGCCGTGGGGCGCCGAAGACGGACGTTAACGGGGCCGAATTGGGTTTCCAAACTGCCGCCATCGGCGCCGGGATCCTGGCGCGCCGATTACGGATGCCTGCAGGCAAGATAAGGCCGTTTGCCACCATTTGTTCGTCACCGTGCGAGAGGCCGGAGACACCGCTGTTCCTGCAAGCCCAGGTGCTCTTGATGTTGGATTTCTCCGCCCTGAGATGAATCGATTCGAAGCACGCAAGGAGCAGTGGCGGTCCAGAAGAATATCCGATAGACTGATATCTGAAGCTTCGTTTCGCTCCGCGCCAGCGTTACGAATGCGAAGACTTCAGGGAGACATCTGCCGCAGGCCTCTAATGGAAACGCTCATGGGAATGAGCGAAGACATTGCGAGACAGGAGGCCAACGGTCCGGGAGCCGACCAAAGCGCTCTGGTTGAGATTCCGCTTCCGGCGGATGACGTTCCGCAGTGAATTCTGGTCTCCCAAGGGGACACCCATCGGTGTCCCCTTTTTTCTCAGTGATCGGGACATGCATTGATGACATAGCCACATGATGGTTGTTAAGGAGAGGAATGGCAAACCTGACGAAAGAGAAAGAGAGACTGCTCAAGATCGCACGGTCAGCACAGACGCAATATGATGCTCTCCTTGACGCCGGGAGCTCGACAATCATCTGCGCCGATACTCTTCATTCCTCTTATTCCGTCCAATGGGAGAAGCGCTATTTCGCACATCTTTGTGGATGGCGATATTTTCGCGACAAGGCCAAGACTCTTCCCGGGGGCGCTTCGGAATTCTATGATCGCCTTCACAAAGGCTTCCCACTGCAGTCGTATGTGAAACCGGCGACTCCATTCTCGGCGAGCGATGGGAGATACGATGAACTGGAATGGACCCGGAGGAAGGGACATGTGTTACAAGAGGCGCTTTCGCTCCGTTCCGCAACCGAAGTGGTCGTCTCTGCAAAAGGCAGTGTCATAGTCTTCTTCGGGAATTGCCGTTGGGCGATGGGGCTTGGAAGCGACAATGGCTATCTCACGTATTATCCCAAGACGCTTCTCGCTATTCCCGTCGAAGATAGAGCCGTGAAACGTAAAAACAGCGTATCTCGGCCCATTCAAGAGATTCAATGACGCCGAATGTCGCGCATTCTGCTCTGCCGGTAGACGCCACATGACGCACAACCGAATAATGGTGCGAGGGTGCGAAAGCCGCGGGAATGAAGACCGACAACCAGCCGCAGGTCGGCGCGGCGATAGTGTTCCCACCCGGCGTGCAAGGCAAAGAACGCGGGAAGCTTCTGCTACGTCCACTAGGCCGCTCACCGCCCGGCGAACGACCATCCGAACCACATGTCGCTGTCATACGGCTGCGCCCCGCTGCCGCTGGCGACGAGCGTCTGGTCCACGGTGTACGCGGTGGCGCGGGCGCTCATGTGGGCGCCGTCCGGGGGCGTGCCGGTCAACGGCATGGACTCGTGGCGTTGCGTCGTGCTGTTCTGCTTGAGCCAGTGGAGGATGTTGACCCCGGACTGGCCTGCCGCGCAATACCATGGGTCGGCCGACCATGCGTCCGAGCACAGGCTCGTGTCCGTGGACGCGACGCTCCCGTCCGCGTTCACCGTCCACGTCTCTGTCAGGGGGAACGTGCCCCAGATGGGCGCGAAA
>JAQXZM010000021.1 GCA_029227215.1 Bifidobacteriaceae bacterium
GATAACCGAATCACAGTCTTGCGGCGGCCATGGCCCGGGGGAAACGCCCAGCCCCATTCCGAACCTGGAAGCTAAGGCCCGGCACGGCGATGGTACTGCACCCGACAGGGTGTGGGAGAGTAGCACGCCGCCGCACTAAACGTTAAAGAAAGCCCTATGCGATTGCACAGGGCTTTCTGTTTTTTGACCGTTTTCTACTTCTTCTAACTCCGGCACAGCCAATTTCTGGAAACGGGCTGAAACAACCGTTATGCACATTTGCCGAATGCGCTTGCTTTTGAAAATTCGCGTCCGCTAGACTGTAATCACCAATCCGTTTCCAGAAGGTTGAGAATCGAGCAGGGCTCGATAGCGTTTCGTTTCGCGTGCATTCGCACGTCTGTGGCTTCTGGCATTGAGCAGAAAGGCTCTTTATGCCACGCCATGCATCACAGGGCTACCAGCCCTTTCCTGTTTATCTCATACGTACCGGTGCCCTAAGATCCGCGCAATTCATGCAATGGGTTGCGTTTTTTGTGTTCGCGGCATTACTCTCTACGCTCATGGTTTCCATGCCTGCGCTTGCTCAAGGTCTGAAATATCCTGGCTATTGGATTAATCCGACCTCCGATGAGCAGGGCTCCTACGGCCATCACCAGATTGCGCTTAGCATAACGGGATACCATGGGGAGAATCCTGAATACTGCATCGAACTGATTAATCGTTACATCATCCCAGTATCCTGGAGCTCACGTGTTGTCGATACAACCGATTACAAAATCGCCGCATCGATGGTCGCCGCCCATCAAAGCGACCATTCTGATGATGTTCAGGCTGCCGTGAGCTACGCCATTCATGAACACCTTGATGCCACGATTACCCCTGACAGACTGCGCAAGCTAACCGACGCTGGACTCGAGGGTGGTGACATCAATCGTGTGCGCCAGCTTGCAGCACAATATTGGGCAGACGCGACGGTTGCGGCACATCAGACGCTGTCAAGCTCGTACGAATACCGTGATTGCGAAAAAAACGGTGTGATCAAGGTGTTCGCTACAAATGCGAGTGGCGGCTATGCCAGTGGTGTACCATTCAGCATTCAAACGAGCGGTCCGATTGCGGTAACGCAAACGAGCGGAAGCACGACGAATGGTGTCCTAGAGATCCCGTGGGTTGCCAGCGGCAACGGAAGCGCCGCCTACACGGTCACGTATTCCGATCCGATTGTGAATTCCAGTCACAGCGAAGACTCTCAAGACATCATTCGTTTCGAAGGGGAGCAAGGCCAGACCGTGCCAGAGATTCGCTTCGACGTGACGCTGCCATACCAGCCAACCGTTTCCAGCGCGGTGCCTAACGTGCGCGTTGAGCGAGGCGCTGTGCCACTCGACACGATTGTGATGGGCATGAAGGAATCCGGCACATGGCCTGAGGGAGCCAGGACCCACGTGGAGGGAAGCCTCTACGGGCCATTTGCCTCGAAGAAGGAAGCCGATGAGCCGGGCAGGTGGGTTGATTCCGCGCTGAGGGCGACTGCATCCCATGACTTCGGAGCCCCAGGGCAGAGCTACACGCTGAGGCAACAGGATGTGGCTCCGACTCAGGGAAGCCTGGCTGACCTGCCAACCGGCTGGTACCGCTGGGTGTGGCGCATCGTCAAGGACCACCAAGAGCCGGCCGCCAAGCGGGCGATGCTCGCCGACTATGTGGATGACCATGACACCGACGAAACGATCCAGGTGATTCATGCAATGCAGGTTGATCTGGCATCCCAAGCCAGCGCCAAGACTGCCACGCCCGGGCAGAAGCTGTGGGACGATGTGACGCTGAGTGTCAAGGATGTCTCGGGCGATGGCAGGGTAGACACGCATGACTGGCTGCATCGCACGCCACAGGCCGGGCAGAAGGCGGATTCCGCCGAGACGCAGATACCGCTGACGCTTGTCGGAGGGCTGTACATGGTGCCCGGCGCCTTACCGACCAGCGGATCGACGTTGCCTCCCAACGCGGTGAAAGTGGCGGATGCTCGCATCGTGACGACCAATGCCGGCACATTCCGCGCCGATGGCACGGTGTCGCAGTCCGAACGTGCCGCAGGAGTCAGCGAAGATACGTTGACGATGAAGACCGGCTACAGCATGGACAATCTGCCGGCTGGCAGCTACTGGTGGCAGTGGTCGGTGCGCAACGCCGATCAGAAAGCCGCCCGTGATGCGACTGGGCATGTCGCTGCCGCGGATTACCCGCTGGAACATGACGTGGCGATGAAACATGCCGATCCCAATGAGAGCACTGAGGTGTTGCGTATGCAGCCCACGGTTGCGTCCAGCGTGACGCAGGCGTATGCGGACGCCCAGGCGTTTGGCACGGTCGATGGCAAGTATTCAGGGGATCATAGTGCGGTAAGCGTCATCACTGCGAAGCAGATCCCGTGGCTGGGGTCGGCTAAGGCGCAGCGTGTGGAGAAGGGCCGTCGGCTCCTTGATACCGTGACGGTCGGTCTGGATTCGACCGTGAGCCACAACACGTGGTATACGGTCGCCGATGCGGTGGGGAATTCCGGGAATTCGTCCAGCGGCGCGGCGCAGCCCGTGACCGTGCGGGTAAAGGGCACACTCTATGGCCCTCTCAGCATGGAGGAAGCCAAGCGCATCATCTCTAGCCAGGGCGGCGGCTTGGATCAGGGCGGCGCAGCGCAGTCCGGCACAGCACAGTCCGGCGTTGCGGAATCTGGTTCGGATGCGGCACAGAAAAACGATGGATTCGGGCTTGCAGTGGCGGCGCGAGCGGTGCTCGACGTGTCTCAGCCCGGCACCTTTACCGTCGATGGCAGGGTCGAGAATGCAGCTGCGAGAAGCTCGGCGGACAACGGCACCGCTGCACAAGCAGGGGAGGTGTCCGATACGGTGACGCCGAGCGAAGGATTCGATATGTCGAATCCTGCCTCTGGCTGGTATCTGTGGCAGTGGTCCATCGCCAACGCTGATCAGAGCGTGCTCGCCAGCCAGACCAAACGCCCGATCCAGACCAACGAGGGCAAGAACGCGACCGTGGCATCTCCTGCCTATCCGTTCCTTCATGATGTGATGGATCGCTTGGGTAGCGAGGATGAGAACATCATCGTGCCCACCACGCCAACACTTACAAGCCTCGTCACGGTGCAGGGCGGCGAAGGCGGCTCTGAAGAGGATGAGGCCACGATAGGCTCTGGTGGCGTGGATTCCGAAGGCGCGGATTCCGAAGGGTCGGTGCGCGCCATCGATGAAGCCACGGGATTGCTGGGCGTTAGGCTCGGCGCGTCGGTGGCCGACATGGTGAACGTCGAACCGGGGAACGAGGGCGACTCATGGCTCCAATGGGTCCATGAGTCGCAGGTCCAAGGCGTGGATTCGAGCATCAAGCCCATTTCGGTGAGGCTGCGCGGTTCGCTCTACGCCATTGACGAAGAGCGATGGCAGCAGCTCAAAGACAATCCGCTCGACGCGGTGCCTGATTGGGCGGGCAAGCCTGTCGCCACGCGACAGATCGAGAACGTAGACCACTTCGGCAGCTATGCCGTCAAGCCCGTGCACATCACGAAGCCTGGGCTCTACGTGTGGTATTGGCAGCTGGAGCCCGATCTGGAAACCGCTGACCACATGACGAACGAGGCATGGGCACAATGGACACACAATTCGGTACACCATGCATTCGGCTTGGCGTCCGAAAGCTTCGTGGCACGTCGGGATGTCAAGGATGCCGGTTGCTCGATACGCACCGAGGCGAGCGACGACGTGCCGGTGGGTGGCGAAATCCATGACACGGCGATCATCACATGTCTGGAGGGCACGCGAGCCGATCAGATTCCTACGCGGATCGATTTCCCGCTGTACCGGCAGGCTGCAGGCGCCGATGCGAATGCCGACACCTTGGTGACCGTCATCCAACCGTCCGAGGTGGATGCCTCTGCATTCCCTGTGGACGAAGACGGTTTCGTAACGAAGACCACGACGGTGCGGGTGGAAAGCGCCAAGACGGTGCTGGAGAGCGACGGGACGTATTACTTCGCCGAACGCGGATACGTCGGGGACGTGCAAGGATTCCAAGGAACCCAGCGGTGCGAGAACGAAACCGTGGCGACGAAGGAGCTCGCACAGACCGGTGCGAGCATCGGCACCGTGGCTTTCGCTTTCATAGGCTGTGCGGGCGCAGGGCTTGCTCTGCGATGGGTGATGAGAAGAAGCGTCACTCCCGCTGCCGAGATAGGCTCCGCAGCCCGACTTGGTCGTCGCAAGTGCTGAGATGCGGTCGATGAGGTAGGGGCAGCTGGGCTGACAGTCCATCGGCGTCGGTGGAATGAGTCGGTGGAATGAGTCAGTGGAATGAGTCAGTGGAATGGGCCGGCGGAATGAAAAGGCGCTGGCCGAGACTGATCGGTATCGATCGCTGAGACGCTGGATGAGACACTGGAAATATGCAGAGGGGCTGTTCCATGAGCCTGTGCTCTCGGAACAGCCCCTCTGCATAACCCTTCTCAGGGTGTGGGAATTCGGCTAAGGATGCGCAGCGCCAGGAGACGCTGCGGGAACGATTGTTGCAGGAACAATCGCAACAGCACCAACCGCTATGGCAGCGGCAACGGCCACCGACCAGTGCAACGGGGGTAATTTCGAAATGCCGCAAAACGTTGCAACTACTCAATGCCGTGGCCTGACGACACGCATGTCGCAGCACTCGCGCACTGCCCTGTGCACGCCATCCCGCGCCATCCGTGTCGGTATGCACCGCCATCGGTCCGTGCAGGCCCGTCGCCAGCGGTTGCCTGCGAAGGCATCAGCCTTCGATGGCGATCCTGTGGGAATCCTCGACTTCCTGGGCGTTCTTCTTCGGAACGGTCAGGCTCAGGATGCCGTTGTTGTACGTGGCCTTGATGTCGTCGCGCTTGATGTCGTCGCCGACATAGAAGCTACGCGTGCAGGTGCCGAAGTAGCGCTCGCGGCGCAGGTACTTGCCGTTCTTGTCCTTCTCGTCGTCGTTGGACTCGCGCTTGGCGGTGACGTTCAGGTAACCGTTCTTCAGATCAACCTGGATGTCGTCCTTGTTGTAGCCCGGCAGATCCATGTCCACCGTGTAGGCGTCATCGGACTCGCGCACATCGGTCGTCATGAGATTACGCTGCATGGCGCGCGTAGGCTGCGCGTTCTCCGAGCCGGAGAGGCGGAAGAAAGGATCTGCAAAGAAGTCATCAAAGATATTGTCACCGAAAACAGTGGGAAGCATTGCCATGATCTGTACTCCTTCATGAACTTAAAATATCTGCCCACCGACCTTTCCGGTCGATGTCTGATTCTCAAGATAGGTGCTTTCCGGTGGTTCAGGAACGGATTTTACCGTGGGTGAAAAAGTTGAGTCAATGAGACTCAACTTTTGAGCCAGCGAATGAGATGAGCTCGAGGGAGAAGTAAATGTACAGGGTGGGGCTGCCATAACGAAGTGTCCTAGGGAGTGGGTGGAGATGTGTCCAGAGAACGCAAAAGGCAGCTCGCACAGGCGAGCTGCCTTAAGAATCTTTAACGTAATGACGCCGTCGGCCGTTTAGATGAACAGCTTGAACAGCGCCACGCCCACGATGGCGCCGCAGATCGGGGCCACGACCGGGATCCACGATTCGCCCCAGCGGGACGAACCCTTGTGAGGAAGCGGCAGCACCTGGTGGAGCAGGCGCGGCATGAGGTCGCGGGCGGGGTTGAGCGCCGGGCCGGTCGGGCCGCCGAGCGCCGCCACGAGGGCGCCGCACACAAGACCCACGGTGATGGCGCCGGCGGCGAGGTTCGCCTTGCCCCACGGCAGGCTCAGCGAGCACAGCGCGCACAGCACGAGCACGAGCGTGCCCACGAACTCGTTGAAGAAGTAGTTGAACTTGTTGTTCGCCGCATCATTGGTGGAGAACGTGCCGAACACCGCGTCCGCGTCGTCGGTCTGCTTGTAGTACGGCAGGTAACACAGCACCACGATGAGCTGGCCCACGAGGGCGCCCAGCAGCTGCGCGATGATGTACGGCAGCACTTCGCTCCACGGGAACATGCCGTTCACCGCCTGGCCGATCGTCATGGCCGGGTTGATGTGGGAACCGGAGATGCCGCCGAACATGAGGCAGGGGAACATGACGCCGCAGGCATAGCCGATGACGATGACGATCCAGCCGGCATGGAACTCCTTGGAGCCCTTGAGCGACACAGCGGCGACGGAGCCGTTGCCCAGGATCAGCAGGATCGCGGTGCCGAGGAACTCGGCGAGCAGGCGCGTAGTGAGGGAATAATCCACCGTTCTTCTCTTTCTGTTTCCGTAAGGTTGTGGAAATGGGTTGTGGAATTCGTGGATTCACGGATGTGGACTCGTGGTTGTGGATTCGCAAGGGACCCAGGGCGGGATTCACAAAACCGATGAATGCATGATGGCTGCAAACGCAGCCGGGGATGCGCAGTGCGCCGACGATATCGGCTGCCACGCAAACCGAACAGAGTCTACCATTGCACATGGAAACAGATACGCAGGCAGGCACAATGCGACCAGGCACAATGCGGCTCGCGTTCGGGCTGTGCATGGGTCGTACATGGATTGCGTGTTGATTGTGCATGTTGACCGTATGTGGTGTGCGTAGACGTTCCGCGCGGATCGTGTAGCGGGCATGCACAGAATGCGCACCGATGTTTCTGCGTCGACGCTTGTGAACCGACACTTGTGAGAGGAGCCGACATGGCCGATATGGGGCTGCAGCCGAGTGCGCCAGCGCGCTCGTGGACAGGCAGGCTGGCGCCGTCGCCCACGGGCAGGCTGCACATCGGCAACGCCTACGCGGCGCTCGCGGCATGGCTGAGTGCGCGCAGCAGGGGAGGGCGCCTGGTGCTGCGCATCGAAGACATCGACAAGCCGCGGTGCAAACCCGGCTTCGACACCGCCCTCATGGACGATCTGCGCTGGCTGGGCCTGGACTGGGATGGCGAACCCGTATGGCAGTCCTCACGCGGCGAGCTGTATGACGAGGCGTTGCGCACCTTGCGGCGCAAAGGCCTCATCTACCCGTGCTTCTGTTCACGAAGCGAGCTGCGGGCGGCATCCGCGCCGCATGACGAGGATGGGTTCTTCATCTATCCGGGCACCTGCCGCCGGTTGAGCGAGCAAGAACGACAGCGCCGCCTCGACGCCGGCGAACGGCATTCCTGGCGCTTGGCGATGCCCGATCGTGACATCACGGTGCACGACCGCATTTTCGGCAGTCACACCTTCAATCTCGCCCGGGATTGCGGCGATGTGGTGTTGCGCCGATCCGACGGAATCGTGGCGTATCAGCTCGCCGTCACCGTGGATGACATGGCGCAGGGCGTCACCGACATCGTGCGTGGCCGGGACCTGTTGCGCTCGGCGGCGATACAGCTGTGGATTCGGCAGTGCCTGGAGAGCAAGGCCTCCGAAGACATGGCGGTTGATGGTGGAATGGCTGATGGCACGGCAACTGATGGCAAGTCGGCTGGTGACGCGGCAATCGCGACCTTAGCCAAGCTGAGCTCCTCCAAGCCGAACTCTTCCAGCACGTCCTCTGTCAGCACATTCTCTGTCAATTCATCTTCTGTCAATCCGAGCCTCCGCAGACCAACTCCCGCCGACCCGTCCTTCGCCCATCTGCCGCTCCTCGACGACCCTGCCGGCAAACGCCTCGCCAAACGCAACAAGGCGATCGACCTCGCCACGCTGCGCGAGCGCGGCGTGAGCCCAGAGGCAATAACCGGGTATTGCGCCTGGCTGCTGGGAATCGTGGACGCGCCCGATCCGGCGAGCCCTGCCGAATTGATTGCCGCCTATGACGAATCCCGCATCCGTGGCAATCTCGCGGATCGCATGATCGACCTCGGTGCGCTGCAATCCTGACGCATGACGCATTCCACCAAGCACGGCGCGCTCGCGGATGGTGGAATGCAACGCAGGAATTACCTCAACCGTGGTAAAACGTCTTACAGAAGCAATTTCGCAGGAGCAATGAATTGCAAGCTTGCGAAGCAATCTCAAGGAGCTGCCATGACCGCCTACATGGATCACAAGGACCTTGCCAACCGCACGATCGACGCGGCGCGCGCCGGGCAGATTCGCGACGGCGTGCACGCGGTGCTCGACCGCATCGCAAAGGCGGAAGCGGCCGCGGGCCGCGCCGAGGGGAGCGTCACGCTTCTCGCTGCCACGAAGACGCGCGACGTGGGCGAGATCATGGCGGCGATCGATGCCGGCGTGCGGCTCATCGGCGAGAACCGCCCCCAGGAGGTCGAAGTCAAGGCGACGCCGCTGAGCGAGGAATGCGCGGCGCACGGCTTCGCTCTCGCCCCCAAGGTGGCTGATTCCTCGGTGGCCGATTCCCGGGTGGCGGGTTCGCAAGGCGTGGGATTCCACCTCATCGGCCAGCTCCAGGCCAACAAGATCAACAAGGTGCTGGGCGTGGTCGAGACCATCGAATCGGTGGACTCCCTGAAGCTCGCCCAGCGTATCTCCACCCGCGCGGTGGCGCACGGCCTCGTCGCCGGCGTGTTCGTGGAGGTCAACGAATCCGGCGAGGAGAGCAAGTCCGGGTGCGACCCGGCTGCCGCCTTCGACCTTGTGCACGAGATCGACCAACTCGACGGCGTACACGTGCAAGGACTCATGACGATCGGCGCCCATGTGGACGACGAGGCGCGCATCCGCCAGGGCTTCGCACACCTGCGGCAGTTGCGCGACAGCCTGCAGGCCGACGTGCCCACCTGTACGCAGCTGAGCATGGGCATGACGAACGACCTTGAATACGCGGTGGCGGAAGGCAGCACGATCGTGCGCGTGGGCACCGCGATCTTCGGGCCGCGCGCGTTCATCTGACGCAGGCGGCTCATGCCGGCCCGCGCGGGTCTCAGCACAGCACGGCGCGCGCCATCGCGCGAAGCCCCGTTCGATACATTGCGGCGGTTAGACTGGGCGGTATGAGAATTGCGCGTTTCACCATTGATGATTCGATCCGCTACGCCTTCGTCCAGCGCGACGCGCAGGACGGCAAGGACTACCTGGTGGAGCTCAACGGCTTCCCGTTCGGCGCCGAGCAAGTGCAGCCCACTGGCAAGCGCTACGGCCTCGACCACGAGGGTCTGCGCCTGCTCTCCCCGGTGATCCCCTCGAAGGTGCTGGGCCTGGCGAAGAACTACGAGGCCCACGCCCAGTGGATGGCGGGCGACGCTCATGCCCACGCTCCCGAGGAGATGGTGATCTTCGCCAAGCCCAGCACGTCCGTCATCGGCCCCGATGACCCGATCGTGCTGCCGCCGTTCTCCCACGACCTCAACTTCGAGCCCGAAGTGGCGGTTGTCATCGGCCGCCTCACGAAGAACGTGAGCGAAGCCGACGCGATGAAGCACGTGCTTGGCTTCACCTGCGTCAACGACGTGACACTGCGCGACCTGCAAGGCAGCGATCCGATGTGGACGCGCGCCAAGGGCTTCGACACCTCGTGCCCGCTCGGCCCATGGATCCAGACCGACCTGGATTATGCCGATGCCAAGATTTCGTTCAGCCTCAATGGCAAGACTGTGGAGAAGGCATCGGGCACCACGAAGAACCTCGTGCACTCGATCCCCGCGCAGATCTCGTTCATCTCCTCGTTCATGACGCTGCTTCCCGGCGACGTCATCATGACCGGCACGCCGGACGCCTCCGGCTCCTTGAAGCCCGGTGACGAGGCCGTCGTGCACGTTGAAGGCATCGGCGACCTGCGCAACGTCGTCGTGCAAGGCTGACCTTGACAGGCCGGCTCTGGAATAAGGCCGGTCCCGAAACCGGACCGGCTCCGAAACCAGGCGGCCTCCGAACGTTCCCCGCGCGGCCGGCATGGCATTGCATGCGCTGCGTGGCATCCGCCACGCCGACGCCCGCCACACAGCGGACAATGCCCCGCTTCGTCCGGCTGCACCACGTAAGATAAACACAGCAAGGCTCGCGCCTGCGACCTCGGTCCCGCGGATGGGGCCGGGCGATCCCGTCAGACGCTTCCATGTGAAGAAAGGCAATTCCAATGGCACAAAATGACGCACCGATTCGTGTCGCGCTGCTCGGCGCGGGAACCGTCGGCTCCCAGACCGCACGTCTGCTGGTCGAGCAGGCTGATGAACTCGAGGCGCGCATTGGCCGCCGCATGGAACTCGTGGGCATCGCCACGCTCGATCCCGTGGACGCGCCGTGGATCGACCAGTCCATCGTCACCAACGACGCCGCGGAGCTGTGCACCCGCGCCGACATCGTCATCGAGCTGATCGGCGGCATCGAGCCGGCGCGCACGTTCATCCTCAAGGCCATCGAGAACGGCGCCTCCGTGGTGACCGCCAACAAGGCGCTGCTCGCCAAGGACGGCCCGGAGATCTACGAGGCCGCCCGCAAGAAGGGCGTGGACATCTACTTCGAAGCCGCCGTGGGCGGCGCCATCCCGATCGTGCGCCCGCTGCGCGAATCCATGGTGGGCGACCGCATCAACCGCATCATGGGCATCGTCAACGGCACCACGAACTACATCCTGGATGAGATGACGACGAAGGGCCTCGACTTCGACGAGGTGCTCAAGGCCGCCCAAGACGCGGGCTTCGCCGAGGCGAATCCGACCGCCGACATCGACGGCTTCGACGCCGCCTCCAAGGCCGCCATCATGGCATGCCTGGCCTTCCACCGCGACGTGCGCATCTCTGACGTGCACACCGAGGGCATCCGTAACATCACGGCAGCCGACATCGCTGCCGCCAAGGCGCTGCACCGCGTCATCAAGCTGCTCGCCGTCGTGGAGCAGAACAGCAAGGACGAGATCTCCGTGGGCGTCTACCCGGTCATGCTGCCGGAGACCCACCAGCTCGCCAAGGTCGGCGGTTCCTTCAACGCCGTGTTCGTGGAGGGCGAGGCCTCCGACGACCTCATGTTCTACGGTCGCGGCGCCGGCGGCGCTCCGACCGCCTCCGCCGTGGTGGGCGACGTGGTGACCGAGGCGCGCCATCGCGTGACCGGCACCGTGGGCCCGGACATCCCGCTGTACTCCAACGCGCCGATCCTCGACGCCGCCGACAGCACGTCGAGCTACATGCTGCGCATGAGCGTGTTCGACAAGCCGGGCGTGCTCGCCAACGCCGCCCAGGTGTTCGCCAAGAACGGCGTCTCCATCAAGAGCGTGCAGCAGATGGAAGCCGAGGCCGAGGACGGCACGCACGAGCTGTGGGTCATCACCCACGCCGTGAGCGACCGCCTCATCCGCTCGGTCGTCAAGGAGCTCGAGCAGTCCGTCAACGACATCAAGTCCGTGCTCTCCGTCATCCGCGTGTTCACCGAGTAAGGCATACACAGGGACGGCATCCTCACAGACGTTCCGAGCGTGATTCCGGTCATGTTCGGTGCCCATGGTCGAGACCAGCATGGCGTCAATAGGCGCATGGCGAATGATCCGGCTGTCGCGAACGTGGCGGCAGCCGGATTCTTTGTAATAATTTCTTTGCGATAATGCAATCGTGGAGCACGGCAATACGTGCAACGCAGCGATAACGGGTGCACAAAAATAGCGGGTGCACAAACAGGCACACACAGGCAATCAAGGCACACAGGAAGGCGAGGTAGCAGCATGGCGTCCGACATGCCAGGCAGCAACGAATCTGCGAATCTCCAGGGCAGTGGTGCCCAGACAGGTAGTGCCCCGATGGGCAGCTCTCAGACAGGCAGCGGCGCCGTTCCGCGCATTGTGCGCGTCACCGTGCCCGCCACGAGCGCCAACCTCGGCCCCGGCTTCGACACCGCCGGCCTGGCGCTCGGCATGCGCGACTCGATCGATTTCGAACGCCTGCCCCAGGGCGAGGTGCGCATCGACATCCACGGCGAAGGCGAAGACACCTTGCCCCGCGATGATTCGCACCTCGTGGTGCGCGCCTACCACCAGGCATGCGAGGCGTTCGGATTCCCAGTAACCGGCCTGCGCCTCGACGCCACGAACCGCATCCCGCAGGCACGCGGCATGGGGTCGAGCGCCGAAGCCATCACCGCCGGCGTGACCGCGGCGATGGCACTCAACGGCCGCACGCTCGACCGCGCCACGCGCGATGCGATCTTCGACGTCTCCGCGCGCATCGAGGGCCACCCCGACAACGTGGCGCCGGCGGTCTATGGCAACATGACCGTCTCGTGGAATTTCGACGCCGCGGGCGAAGTGCCCTCGCGAGAAGCGGACGCCCCCGGCGTGCTGCTGGCGAACGGTTCCGGCGCACGCTTCCCCGGCTCGCCGCGCCCCTTCGCCACTGGGTACCACACCCAGGTGTACGAGGTGTCGGAGCGCATCAACGCGTGGATCTTCATCCCCGATTACGAGCTTTCCACTGAGCGTGCGCGCCAGGCGCTGCCCGCGCAGGTGCCTTACCAAGATGCGTTGCTCAACGTCTCCCGCGTGGCCCTGCTGCCCGCCGCGTTCGGCGGCCTGTGCGGCAACGACACGAATTCCATCCTCTACAGCGCCACGGCGGACCGCCTCCACCAGGATTACCGCGCGCCCCTCATGGAGCCCAGCGCATCGCTGATGCGCCGCCTGCGCGCCTTCGGCTACGCCTCGATGATCTCCGGCGCCGGCCCGTGCGTCATCTGCGTGCACGATGGCGACGACACCGAGAACATCACGCGCGTGGCATCCCAGGCGCTCGCATCCGGCCATTGGCGCATGGAGCACCTGCCGATCGACACGCAGGGCGTGCTCGCCGAGGCGATCGCCTGAACCTTATCGAAAACAAGCCATGTATGAGCGTCCCCGCGCAGGCCGGCCTGTACGAGGACGTTTCGCAAGACGGTCATGAACGGCCAGATGGTCATGATTTGCAAGGCGGTCGTGAATGGCGTCTGGGCAAGGCATGGCAAGAGGAGTGAGATATGAGCATTTCCGGTACCAGCATTCCCGTGATCCTCGCATCGCAATCGCGGCCCCGCCGCAACCTGCTGGTGCAATCGGGCATCCTGCCACTTATCCGTGTCTCGCAAGTGGACGAACCCGCGGCATTGCGCACCGCTGCCGAAAAGCGCGGCCTTGCCGGCGTTGATGCGATCGCTCCCGCTGACCAAGTGCAGATTCTTGCCGATGCCAAGGCGATGGCGATCTCCAGCACCTATGAGCAGATTGCCCGCACCGCGCGCAGCGCCACCGGCGAGCTTGTGGAAAGCCGCCCATTGGAGGATGGCTTCGGCACGGTGAGCCGCACGATGCCGATCCGCGAGGCCCTGCGCACCCACGAGGGCATGATCGCCGCCGCGCGTGGCCCGCTCGTGATCGGCTGCGATTCGATGTTCGAATTCGACGGTCACGTGTACGGCAAGCCCCATGAGCCGCAGGTGGCGAGGGAGCGCCTGCGCGCGATGAGCGGCGGCGAAGGCACGCTGTGGACCGGGCATTGCGTGGTGGACGTGGCGACCGGCAAGACCGTCCACGCCACGAGCCGCGCCACCGTGCGCTTCGCGCCGTTGAGCGACGCGCAGATCGACGCGTACATTGCCAGTGGCGAACCGCTCCAGGTGGCGGGATGCTTCACATTGGAAGGCCTGGGCGGCCCGTTCATCGACTCGATCGACGGCGATCCCAGTGGCATCATCGGCCTGAGCCTGCCCACCGTGCGCCGGCTTGTGGAACAGCTTGGCTTCGCCTGGACCGATCTGTGGAATCTCGTGACGCCTGGCGGCGTGCACCCTGGCGTGCCGTTGGAAGACCGGGAGCATGACACCGACGCGTTCAAGAACGCTGCGACCAGTTCGGCTGCCGCCGGTGATTCCCAGACCGCCGACCCCGCCAAGAAGCCTCCGAAAGACAACGTGCACCAGCCGGGCGACGGCTGGGTGGACTGCCCATGCGGGCACCGCCATTGGGGTCGCAACGGGGCGAGCGGCGTGCTGCTGGCGCGGCGCGACGCCACGAGCGGCGAGGTGACGCAGGTGCTGCTGCAGCACCGGGCGCTGTGGAGCGCCGAAGGCGGCACCTGGGGCGCGCCGGGCGGGGCCACCGCCGATGGCGAGAGCCCGCTGGAAGGCGCGCTGCGCGAAAGCTTCGAAGAAGCGAACATCCACCCCGAGGACATCGACGTGGTGGGCGCCTACCGCGAAAGCCACGGCGCCTGGAGCTACACGACCGTGCTCGCGTTCGAGAAACCGGGCCATACGGTCATCCCGCGCGCCAACGATGACGAAAGCCTCGAGACGTGCTGGGTGAGCGTGCCGGCGGTGGACAACCTCACGCTGCTGTCCGCGATGCGACAGGATTGGGATGGTCTCATCGCCCGATTGAGGGCGATCTCGAAGTCCATGCTGTGAAGTTTGCGTGAAACCTGTGCTGTGAGGTCTCTGTCGTGACCGCGAGGCATCGCAGCTCGAACGCCGCTAGCCCAGCAGCAACGCCACGATGGCGATGACGATGGGCGACGTGAGCGTGCTCAGCAGGATCCCATCGCGGGCGAAACGCATGCCCACGTTGTAACGGGCGGCGTAGTTGTAGACGTTCTGGCCGGACGGCAGCGCGGCAAGCACCACGCAGCCGTACAGCGTGGTGCCACGGAACCCCATGAGGAAGTACGCGAGCAGGAACGCGATGATCGGCATCACGACGTTCTTCAAGATCACGACGGTCGCCGTGGCGGCGCGGTCGGTGTCCTTGCCCATCGGGCGTGAGCCACGCAGCGACATGCCGAACGCCATGAGGATCATCGGCACGGCGGATTCGCCGATCATGTTGATAGGGTCGAACAGCCAGTTGGGCACGATGAACGTGCCGACCTGCGAGCTGATCCACGAGACGAGGATGCCGCCCAGCGAGCCGATGAGCAGCGGCTGGTGGAGCGGCTGCGTGAGGATTTTCTTGGCGCTCGCCTTGCCGGACGTGGCGATGTCGAGCGTGGTGAGCGCGATCGGGGTGAACAGCGCCTGCTGCATCACGAGGATCGGCGCCACGAGGCCGGGGTTGCCCAGGATGTACGTGGCGACCGGCAAGCCGATGTTGTTGGAGTTGAGGTACATCGAATTGAGGCAGCCGACCGTCGCGTTGGCGAGATCCATGTGAAAGAACGCCTTGTTGAGCAGAAAGAACGCCAGCGCCACGGCGAACGCCGAGAGAAACGCGACGATGATTGACGAATGGAAGATGACCGACAGCTCCTGCTTCGACAGCGTGGCGAACATCAGGCAGGGGCTGGAGATGAAGAACGAGAAGCGGTTGAGCACCATCTGCGCCTGGGGGCCGCCGACACGCATGCGGGCGGCCACATAGCCCACGGCGATCACGATGCCGATGACGGCGAAGCCTTCCATGGCGTTGACGAGACCCGACATTCTTCCTCCTTGCGGGCGCATGTGATGCAGGAAACGAAGGATTGCCGGTGCGCAATACCGGCATGAGGCCGCCCGCCGAAGGCGGACCGCCGTCTCCTTTACGATAGGCGTATGAGCACAATTGATATTGAAGCGTCCGCATTGCAATCGAGCGGGGCGGACCCCCGCACACCGGATGCGGCGACGCTGAATTCGCTTGCCATGCAGCTGTGTGCATGCTATTCGGTGTCCGACAGCGAAAAGGAGCTCACCGATGCGGTCGAGCGATTCCTCAAGGGGCTTGGCCATCTGGAGGTCATGCGCCACGGGGACACCCTGGTCGCGCGCACGAATCTGGGGCGCGCCACCCGCGTCATTCTTGCCGGACACCTCGACACCGTACCGGTCATCGACAACTTCCCGCCCGTGTGGCTCGAACCAGGCGACCCGCGCATCCGCGAGGACGTCGCGGCGGCGCATCCGGGCGAACGCGTGCTGTGGGGCCGCGGGGGAGTGGACATGAAGGGCTCCGACGCGGTGTTCCTATGGCTCGCCGCGGCGCTTGCGCAACCGGCGTGCGACGTGACGTATGTGTTCTATGACCACGAGGAGGTCGCCGCCGACAAGAACGGCCTGGGCAAGGTGGCGGCGGCGCATCCGGATTGGCTTGCCGGCGACTTCGCGCTGATCGGCGAACCCACCGCGTGCGGCATCGAAGGCGGATGCAACGGCACGATGCGCTTCGATGTGGTGACGCATGGCGTCGCCGCCCATTCGGCGCGCGCATGGATGGGCGACAACGCAATCCACAAGGCGGCGGACGTGCTCAACCGTCTCAACGCCTACGAGCCCGCCACCGTGACCGTGGACGGCCTCGACTACCGCGAGGGGCTCAACGCCACCATGATCGCCGGTGGCAAGGGCACCAACGTGATCCCCGACGAATGCCGCGTGCATGTGAACTACCGCTTCGCGCCCGACAAGACCATCGCGCAGGCGAAGGCGCTGATGTTCGGAGCCGATTGCCCTGTGGCGCTCGGTGGCGGCGAATGTGTGGCGACCGGCGGCGTGTTCGCCGGCTTCGGCATCGAGATGAAGGACGAAAGCCCCTCGGCGCGCCCCGGCCTCACCGATCCGCAGGCGCACAAGCTCGTGGAATTCGTCAAGGAACGCACCGGCCGCGACCCAGTCGCCAAGCTTGGCTGGACGGACGTCGCCCGTTTCTCCGCACTCGGCGTGCCCGCCGTGAACCTGGGTGCCGGCGACCCGCTGCTCGCCCACAAGGCGGACGAGCAGCTGCCCGAAGGTGATCTGCTCCTCATGGCGCAGATCCTGGGCGACTGGCTCGGCTGAGAGCGCGCATCCGCCGGCCGTCGGGGCAACGGTGTCATGACGGCCGGCAAAACTGTGCCATACTTATAGGCGGTGGTTCTGCATGCCACCGTTGCGCAGAGGCGTAGACCCCCTTCGGCGTATCGCTGCGAAAGCGACCTCACACGACCGAAAGCGTAGGCGTCCGCCCTGTGCCAGCAGACTTTTATTGGCAAACCGTCGGTGCCGTGGCGCGGTGAGAGCGCGTGACGTGGCCGACCCATATACAGGGCGCGGTGCAGCGCGTCCCGAGGAGCATAGTGTCCACAAGCTCAGTGTCTATGGCAGACGACTCTCAATCCCAAGGCAGCGGTGCGCCTGAATCGGCGAACCGCGCCACTTCACACACCGATGGCGCTGCGACGAGCGCAGGGCAGGCATCGCAAACAGCGCCAGATGCCTCGGCTGCTCCGGCTGCTCCGGCTGCTCCCCCTGCGCCTTCCCCCGCTTCGATGGCACCCCGCCGCAGGTCGCGTGGCCGCCGCGTTGTGCGTGGCGCGGGCGAGACCACCAGCACCGTCATGCCTGGCTCGTCGCGCAAACACGCGCACGCCGCGTCGGAGGCTGATGGCGATGCCGCTGCCTCCAATCCTGCGCCTCATACAGCACCTCATTCTGCGCCTAGTCCCGCGGACGATGCCCGCGCCGTGCGCATCGCGGCGCTCGCATCCGAGATCTTCAGTGACCCTGGCATCCATGCCCCCAGCGGTGCGGCATCCGATGTTGTCACGGCATCCGGTACCGAGAAGACCGGCGAGAACGCCTCGGCATCCACGCGCCGCCGCACGCGCCGCACCCGCGGCACAGCGGAGGCACCCGTCGAATCCCGTGGCGAGTCCACGACCGGCAGGCGAAGCCGTCGTGGCGACGGTCTGCGCGATGATGATCGCGAGGAATCCCGCGAGGAGTCCCGCGAAGATGCACGCGCCGCCCGTCGCGCTCGCAGAAGGTCACTCGTTGCGGATTCCTCGGACGCCGAGCGATCCGCCAGGCGCGACGATCCCCGTGCACAGGATTCCCGTGCGCAGGATTCTCACGATTACCACGAGCGGGACTTCCGCGATGACCAGGACCTTCAGGGCGAGGGTGCATCGGCACGCGCTCGCCGTGCCCGCCGCGCCGTGAGCCAGATTCTGGAATTCTCCAACCCCGAGGCAGCCGTGGCATCGAGGCGCTCGGACTCGAAGTCCCGCCCGATGATGTCGCTGCTGTTCCAGGAACCCGTGGCACAGCCCCAGGGCGATGACCGCGACGAGACCGCACACGACCGCGGCAACGGGTCCCGTGACGATGACTCCGCCGATTCGCAGCGTTCCGTGCGCACGCGCCGCCGCCGTCGCGCGGCAGCGGCCGATGACGCGCGTTCCGACCGTGCAGATCGCTCAGATTACGCAGACCGCTCAGACCGTTCTTCCCGTGGCAATCGCGACGATGCGGCCAACGAAGGCGCCGATGAGTTCGACGAGCCGCGCCGTTCGCGCCGCTCCCGCCGTCTCAACGCTCAGGAGCGCCGCGCCGCCGCCGAGGTCGAGCATATCGAGGAAGACCTCCAGTACGACGACATCCACTACACGCCGGTCGAAAGCGAGCCGCAGCGCGATGGCGACCGCACCTCGGATCGCGATGCCGATCGTGCCGCCGATCGCGATACCGACAGGGCAGGCGAGGGCCGCGACCGCGAGGATTCCGCGGATTCCACCCTCACGACCCGCACGCGCCGCCGTCGCCGCCGTCATGAGGACGACGCAGACGAAGCGGAGGAGCAGACCGTCACCCGTCGCCGTCGCCGCCGTCATTCCGGCAAGGGCGAGGACGAGAAAGAGGTCATCCCGCGCTCGCGCAAGCAGCAGTACATCGACGAAATCACCGACATCGAGGGCTCCACGCGCCTCGAGGCCAAGAAGCAGCGCCGTCGTGACAACCGCCGTGACCGCTCGCGCCAGAGCCTCATCACCGAGCAGGACTTCCTCGCACGCCGCGAAAGCGTCAACCGCCTCATGGTCGTGCGCGAGAAGGAACGCCACACGCAGATCTCCGTCATCGAAGACAACACGCTTGTCGAGCATTACATCTCCGACATTCAGGAGGTCTCGGCGGTCGGCAACATCTACCTGGGCCGCGTCCAGAACGTGCTGCCGAGCATGGAGGCCGCCTTCGTCGACATCGGCCAGGCCCGCAACGGCGTGTTGTACGCCGGCGAAGTGAACTGGGACACCACGCGCCTCGAGGGCCAGCCGCGCCGCATCGAACTCGCCTTCAAGTCCGGCGACCCGGTGCTCGTGCAGGTCACGAAGGACCCGATCGGCCACAAGGGCGCGCGACTGACCTCCCAGGTCACGCTCGCCGGCCGTTTCCTCGTGCTCGTCCCCTCCGGCGGCATGACCGGCGTCAGCCGCAAGCTGCCCGCGCATGAACGCGCGCGCCTGAAGTCCATCGTCTCCAAGATCGCGCCGAAGGACATGGGCGTCATCATCCGCACCGCCGCCGAAGGCGCACCGGAGGAGGCCATCGTCAAGGACCTGCAGCATCTGCAGAAGCAGTGGGACGACATCACGGCCAAGCAGAAGGAATACCAGCACTCGCGCAAGCCGCATCTGCTCCAGGGCGAGCCGGATGTGGCGATCCGCGTGGTGCGCGATATCTTCAACGACGATTTCTCCAAGCTTGTCGTCGAAGGCGACCGCGTGTACGACCGCATCCGCCAGTACCTCGAGTCCACGGCGCCCGACCTGCTCGACCGTCTCGAGAAGTGGAACCCCGAGGACCACAACGGCAAGGACGTGTTCGACAAATGGTCCATCGACAGCCAGCTGCGCAAGGGCATGGAGCGC